>JASHWZ010000097.1 GCA_030043865.1 Thermoplasmata archaeon
ATCCTCCTCGCCGACCCGTTCCGCTCCGTGGGCCTCACCACGACCTCGAACCCCACGAGCGTCGCGGCGCCCCTCGAGATCATCGTCATCATCGTCCTCGCCCCGCTCCTGATCCTGTTCGTCGCCCGTCGCCAGGGCGGCGTGTCGGCGCTGCGCCACCTGATCCTCTTTGGCATCGCCGCCTCGCTCTACGTGACGCTCTACGCGACGTTCAGTTTCCTTCCGCCGGGCCTCTACTTGCCGCCGCCGTACGGCGCGGAGCTCGTCCTCGACCCCGCGCTCATCTTCGCCGCGATGGTCAGCGCCGGCCTCTACCTGCTCCTCCTGATGGAGCCGCAGTGGTACGTCGTCGACCTCGTCGGCTTCCTCGCCGCGGGTTCGTTGATCGCGATCCTCGGCATCTCCTTCGCGATCCTGCCCGCGGTCATCCTCCTCCTCGCGCTGCTGGTCTACGACGCGATCGCGGTCTACGGGACGAAGCACATGCTGAGCCTCGCCGAGGTCGTGACCGACATGAAGCTCCCGATCCTCCTCGTCATGCCGGAGTCGGCGGGCTACGACTACACGAACGCGCCCAACCTGACCGAGCAGCGCGCGCAGCCGGTCGAGCAGCGCGAGGCGCTGTTCATGGGGCTCGGCGACGTCGTGATCCCGGGCACGCTCGTCGTCTCCGCGTTCATCTGGCTGCCCGACCACCCCGCGGTCCTCGGGATCGGGGGGAACCTGTGGGCCGGGATCGGCGCGCTCGTCGGCTCCTTGCTCGGCTACGCGATCCTCATGCGCCTCGTGCTGCGCGGTAACGCGCAGGCGGGGCTCCCGTTCCTGAACGGGGGCGCCCTGCTCGGGTACGCGCTCGCCTATCTGCTCGTCTTCCGCTCGTTCTCCCTCGGGCTCACGGGAGGGCTTTAAGCCCTCTCGCCTCGACGCGGCCCGTGCCGCGGAAGGTCGAGGACATCCGGATCGACGACGGGCCGAGCCTCGACACGCTCGTCCGCCGGATGGAGGCGGCGGGCGGGTTCTCGAGCCGCGAGGTCGCGCGCGGGGTCGACCTCCTCGCGCGGATCCTCGGGGACGCGGAGATGACGCGGTTCCTCTCGTTCCCCGCCGACATCGTCGCGACGGGGACCCGCGGTGTGCTCGCGACGCTCGTGCGCGAAGGGTACGTGGACGCCGTGATCACGACGTGTGGGACGCTCGACCACGACCTCGCCCGTTCGTTCCGCCCCTACTACCACGGCGAGTGGGACCTGGACGACGCCGACCTCCATCGGCGCCACCTGTACCGGCTCGGCAACCTCGTGATCCCCGAGCGGAACTACGGCGCGATCGTCGAGCGGAAGATGCGCACGATCCTCGGCCGGCTCTGGGCGCGGGGGACGCGCGCCCTCTCGACCCGGGAGCTCGCCCGCGCGATCGGCGAGGCGATCCCCGCTTCGGCCCGCTCGAGCCTCCTCCGCGCGGCCGCGGACCGCGACGTGCCGGTGATCGTTCCCGGGATCACCGACGGCGCGGTCGGCTCGCAGCTCTGGCTGTTCTGGCAGGACCACCGAGCGCTCTCGCTCGACCTCCTCGCCGACGAGCAATGCCTCTCGGACCTCGTCTTCGAAGCGAAGCGGACCGGGGCCGTGATGCTGGGCGGCGGTATCTCGAAGCATCACACGATCTGGTGGAACCAGTTCCGGGACGGCCTGGACGCCGCGCTCTACCTGACGACGGCGGTCGAGTGGGACGGGAGCCTCTCGGGGGCCCGGACCCGCGAGGCGATCTCCTGGGGGAAGGTCAAGCCGTCCGCGCGGCACACGACCGTCGAGGGCGACGTGACCGTCCTGTTCCCGCTCATGGTCGGTGCCGCGCTCGAGCGGCTCCGCCGTTAGCCGTCCCCCCGGCCGAGCCTTTATCTCCCGAGGCCAACTCGGCCCGAGCCGTCCGTGGGCCCGTAGCTCAGTCCGGTCAGAGCAGGCGGCTCTTAACCGCAAGATCGGGGGTTCGAATCCCTCCGGGCCCGCCTCCGGATCTCGAGGCTATCGCTGTTCGGTCGACCGTCGGTCGCACGAAGCTTCGGGGGCGATTCGGTTCGAGAGGGCCGCCCCCACGCGGGCCACCCCCGTGCTCGGGCGGGGCGGAGAGTCGCCGCGCTCCCGGGAGGTGCGGCCCACGTCACGCTCGCGCTCGGCGTTCCGTCGCGGCCGCCCGCATGCGGTCGAGCGTACCGCCCCCCACCATGGCCTCCCACGGCTCGACCGAGAGGGTACGGAGAAGGCCCGCGGGGGTCCACGGGTCTTCGTCCAAGCGGGCCCGGACGGTCGCCTCGTCCGGCGCGTTCACGATCGAGAGGATCTTCGGCCCACCCGAGAGCGGACCCGCGAACAGGAAGAACCCCTCGTCCTCGAGCCGATCCATGTACCCGGCGTGTTCGTCCCACGCGCGCTGACTCCGGCGCGGTTTCGAGTACTCCCAGCCGGGTCCCTGTTCCCGGACGACCGCGAAGTACGGCATCGGCCGAGCACTCCTTCGGCGTACTTGAACCTCAACCGAACCCGCTCGGCGAAACCGTCGTTCCGAGGCCCCGCAGCGCGGCGCGCGCGGCCACGAGGATCAGCACGGCGCCGGCGATGCCGATCAACGGGATGATCAGCAGGACCGCGCCGACCTTGAACATCGAGTCGCCGTAGCGCGTCCCGAGCCGCCAGATCCCGACGAGGAGCCCGATGTACCCGATCAGCGCGACGATCGCGAGCACAATGATCCCGACCCCGAGGGCGACGAGCGCTCCCACGTTCAGACACGCCGACGTGAGCGGGTTCCCGGCTCCGACGCAACTGAGAGACTGCAGGAGCGCGGCGAAGAGCGCGACGAGGAGGACCGCGACCAGGACGACGGCGACGAGGAACGCGAGGACCAGCACCGCGGGAGTCGAGAAGCGGGCGTCGACCGGCGTGAGGGCGCGGAACGCTCTCCGGTACAGGAGCAGCTCGACGATGGTCAGGGCCAGCCCCACCACCGAGATCACGGCGAGGATGGACAGGCCCGTCGAGCTCACGGTGATGGTGGTCCCGGAACCGACCGTCGAGATTTCGAAGGCCGAGATCGTGCCCGAGTCGACCAACGACACGGCGCTGAGCACCGCACCGACCAGCGCCAGCACGGCCGCCCATTGGACGCTCGTGAGCGCCTTGCGTTCCACCGGCCCGTTGGACGGCGCGCCGGGGCGCAGTGGACCGGGAAATCCGGGGTAGACGGGGCCCGGTGCCGAGGAGCCGACGCGCCCGAAGGAGGGCGGGAAGGCCGGCGCGGGCGCGCTGGACGGGAGCACCGTCGCCTTCCAGGCGAGGGCGGCACCGCAGTGCGCGCAGAACGACGCGCCCGGGACAGTCTCCGCCCCGCAGGAGGGGCAGGTAGCGACGGACATCCGGTCGTGAGAGGGGCGTCCAGCGGATTAACGTCTCGAGGGAAGTCCAATCGACCCGCCCCCTCGGCGGAATCGTCGGTGGCCCCGCGGGTACCGACTCTTTAAGTAACCTTGAGTAATTAAATTAAGTGAGGAAACTTCAATGACCGAACCACTCCGTTCCATCGAGCACCGGTTCCCGGGGGTCCCCACCCTCGAGGGCGCCGGCGTACGGCTCCGCCGATCGTTCTCGAACAATGAGGTCCCGCTCTTCGACCCGTTCCTCCTCCTCGACCGGTTCGGGTCGACCAACCCGGAAGACTACCTCGCGGGCTTCCCGTGGCATCCGCACCGCGGGATCGAGACCGTCACCTACGTGCTGGACGGCCGTGTCGAGCACGGCGACACGCTGGGCAACTCGGGCGTCATCGGCTCGGGCGACGTCCAGTGGATGAACTCGGGTAGCGGGATCATCCACCAGGAAATGCCCCAGCGCTCCGACGGCGGGATGTCGGGCTTCCAGTTGTGGGTCAATCTTCCGGCGAAGGAGAAGATGTCCGTACCAGCGTACCGGGGCCTGACCGCCGGGGAGATCCCGGAGGTCACCACCGACGCGGGCGACCGCGTGAAGGTCGTCGCGGGCACGTTCGGTCGGGTCGAGGGCCCGGTCCGCGGCATCCCGGTCGACCCGACGTACCTCGATGTTCGGGTGCCGGCCGGCGGCGAGTTCGAGCTCCCCACGCATCCGGGGTACACCGTCTTCTCCCACACGATCGAAGGCGCGGGCACGTTCTCGGGCGCCGACGC
>JASHWZ010000098.1 GCA_030043865.1 Thermoplasmata archaeon
TCGATAGACCCGGAAGGTCCCGTCTCGGACGGAGAACCCGACCGCGCCCGCGATCCGCTTCGGGTCGTCGCGCGCCGTGAGGAGGTGGGTGATGAGGACGTGCTCGTCGACCTGGCTGGCCGCGGCGCGCGCGGCCTCGGCAATGATCGGCTTGTACGACTCGCCGTGGATCATCACCTGCCAGCGGCCCTCGCGGACGTACTTGCCGGTCTTCGGGTCGGTGAAGATCGGTAGCCCCCACTCCTCGAACAGGTGGACCGAGGAGTCCACGTGACGCCCGATATCGTAGACCAAGTCCTCCCGGGAGAGGCCCATCAGGTCGTTCCGAACGTACCGGACGAAATCCTCGGGGCGGTTCTCGTCCCAACGCATCCCCATGTAGCAGTTGATCGCGCTGAGCCCCTGAGCCACGGCACCGCTACGTTCGATCGCCGCCTTCTCCACGAGCACGATCTTGAGGTCGCGGCCCCAGTACCGGGCCTCGAACGCGGCACCGCAGCCGGCGAACCCGCCGCCGACGATCAGGATGTCGCAGTCGACCACTTGCGGCGAAGAAGGTACCTCGTCCTCCATGCCCACCGCCCCAGGATCGCTACGGGCTCGCGGCCGGGGCGATGGTCGGCAAGGCGTCGACGGCGAGGTAATCCGGCTCGAAGGCAAGCAGCTCGCCCGCGACGACCTCGGGGGTCGGTGCGGGCTCCTGGGCCGGTGACGGGATCGACTTCCACTTGCCCTTGCGGATCGGGAAGTCGAACTGCTTCTCCGTGCCGTCCCTCATCCGGATCGTCCAGTAGATGCGGTCGGTGGTCCGGTTCGGCACCACGCGGTGCCCGAGCGGCGCGAAGTCGGCGTACCCGCGCACCTCGATCGCGCCCTCCGGGCACGCTTTGACGCAAGCGAAGCACTCCCAGCACATCGCGGGCTCGATGTTGTACGCCCGCCCCTGGTGCGGGTCGATGTGCATGATGTCGGACGGGCAGATGTCGACGCACTGCATGCAGCCCTTGCACTTCTCGGCCGTGACGAAGGTCGGCATCGGATCGTGAGCGGAGACTCAGCGCGAGCCGGACCGCGGATGAAAAGGTTTTCCTCGCCGGGCGGGGGGGGAACGCCGAAGCGCGCCCTGCCCCGGACCCTACGAAGGTCGACGGGCGGCGGCGAGCTTCGCGCTCAGCTCGGGGCCGACCTCGGCCAGCGCATGAGCGCATCGCGCGTGGTCCCGGAACCGCGACTCGACTTCGGGGAGCGGCCGCGCTCGAAGCTCCCACTCGCACGGGAAGCCGAGGTCGCGACACGCGAGCGACCATCGCGATTCGGGGGGGTTCGTCGTCATGCCGCGGCCACCGTGAACCGGCGACGTACATGACGTGGCGTCTCGAGCTCGTCTACGATCGCGACGGCATAGTCCTCCACCGAGATGCGGCTCTCGCCCTTCGCGTCGACGAGGAGCTGATCGCCGCCGGCCCGGTACCGGCCGGTCCTCGTCCCGGGCGCGATCAGTGCGGCCGGCGCAACGACCGTCCACTCGAGCTCCGGCTCCTGACGGTAGATCGAGAGCGCCTCGCGGTGGGCGTCCGCGGCCGGTTTCCAGTCCTTCGGGAAGCTCGGCGTGTCGGCGAGCTGCACTCCCGGAGCGACCTCGAGGCTCCCGGCGCCCCCGACGACCACGAGCCGGTGAACGCCACCCTTGCGCAGCCCCTCCAGTAGCCCGCGAGCTGCGCCGAGAAGAATCGCGGGGGACTGACCCGGTCGTGGTCCGATCGCGGACACGACCGCGTCGGCGCCGCGGACGGCTTCGGCCACGCTCGTCGGGTTGGTCACCTCCGCGACCACTCCGACCGTCCCGCCGCGCGGCGACGGCGGCTTGGAGCCCACTTGGGTTACGATTCGAACCGTGTGCCCACGGTGCACCAGTTCGGAAGCGATGCGGCTCCCGATCGCTCCCGTGGCCCCGAAGACGACGATCCGCATGTCGCCCGTCCGCCCGGTCACAGACCGGGGGCGATATTTGAGCACCCAAGTAGACGCCGGTCCTGGTCTCCCCGAGCCGCCGAACTCACGAACCCGACCTCTCGTGGCGGGAGCCGCACGTCTCGGATCAATGGGGTCCTGTGCGTCGCCATCGGCCCCAGTCAACTTACGCGGTACGGGTGGGGCGGGGAGAACGGTGAGGAGAGGTTGCAACCGAGTCGACCCGCTTAGCTTCGGCCGTTGCCTCGAGGTCGAACTCGAGACCGGAATTCCGCGAGGATGTCGAGCACGTCGTCGCGTCGGGCCAAGAAGGAAAGGTACTCCTCGTCCATCGTTTCCCCTTCCTCGGAGAGCAATAGGGAGATTTGGCGGAGTAGCGCTTCGCGCCGATCGCCGGCCGTGGGCCAATGCTTCAGTTCCGCGAGTCGCTTGACCAGAAGGTCTTCGGGACCGGCGACCCAAACCGGTCCGTACGGCGTCTCGAATCGGCGAGCTCTCGATCGACTGCCTCGAAACTCCGAACCCCGTAGGTCGACCTCGATCTCCCAGTCGTCCCGGCGCCAGTTCTTCCCGTTCGGAACGAACCCCCAGGACGCTAGGACGTGGGTTGCCCGAGGGCGAGTCCCTCCCGTCGTCACGAAGTCCAGGTCCAACGAGGGCTCCGTACCGCTGGCGTACACGTCGATGGCCGAACCACCGGTGATGATCACCGGGCCATCGATCGCCCGGGCCAAGAGGGCACCGAGATAGAGCGCTCGCTCGTACCCCACGGCCCTACGTAGCGCAAGCTCGAGCTCACGGCGGGGAACGTTCATCGTTGCTTGCGGGACCCAACGCCGCGCCCGGAACCGAACGGCCGGTCCTTGGCCGCCGGACGCTCGAACTCCTCCGCGTACCGTCGCGCGATCGTCGGGTTCGGAACGAAATCCGCCGGTCGATACCACGCCCTCCAGGGAGCTCGGCGGACCAACCGCGAAGCCCTTCGATCCTTGGCGGCGCGGTCGGCCGACCAGTCGGCCGACCAGGAGACCCGAACTCGCGTCCGAAGCAGCGAGCGTAGTTCTCCCGCCGGAAGGACGTACCGGTTGCCCCCCCGCTCGATCCAACCGGCGGCGACCAATGCCTTGAGCTGTTGGTACACCTTGATCTTCCCGAGGCCGGCCGTCTTCGCCACTCGGTACGCGGTCATCGGCCGCTTGGCATTTGCGAGGACTGCGAGCGAGAGCGCCCGGGTTTCGCTACCGAACAGGCGAACGAGCGCCGCGTCTACGGGGGGATCCATCGGTTAGGCCAGCGGGCCCGACCATTATATTGGTATCCATATGGGATACCAGGTCGTGGCCCGGATCGAGTCCCGTGAGACGTCGGCCCATCGTGGCTGCTTCAGGACGACCGATGTGGATCAAGGGAGCCGCAGGGGCGGTGCTCTCCCCCCCAGCGATCGGTACGGGTCTTGCTTCCGGTAGTAGCAAATCGCGAAGTAGCAAGAGATCGCAGAGAAGAGAATCACGCCCCCGATCGAGAGGTCTTGGAGGAATCCTGGTCCGTTCGACACGGCGCTGAAGAGGAGCAGTAGCGCCCCGAACGCAGAAAGTAGTGCTTCGACTCCGGCGGCCCTGCGAGCGGCAGCACTGTTGGCGCCCTTCATCTCCGACCCTCACTCTCGACTACGAGTGGCCACGTTCGGCGAAGCACTATCGGCGGCACCGCGGTTCTTAAGGCAGTTCGATACTCGGGGGTCGGCGAACCTGCTCCCTCGGGGTGCGAGGTCCACGGGAGCCATGGACATCGAAGGTAGAGAGGCGTCGATAGGTAAAAGGCAATCCGCGGAGCACAACGGGCCCATAGCTTAGTTTGGACTTCACCGTCATAGAATCTGCCACCTAAGTGCAGTTTGGCGGCAACGCGATACCGAGTTCGGCTTCCAGGGCGCGCGAGGCTTCGGTCGCCTTCGTCCGGTTGAGTCCCGCGTACCGGACGGTCATCTCGACGGACTGGTGACCGACCAGCTCGGCGACGTCCCACAGGTCGGCCTTCCCGGTCTCGAGGGTCAGCCGGATGTAGGTCCGTCGGAGGTCGTGGTTCGAGACATCGGGGTTCCCGTTTGGGCGGATCGCGAAACATCCCGCCCGCCGACCCGCGGCATAGAGCGCGCGATCGACGGCGTTTTTCGTACCCGGGAACACCTGGTCGTTCGGCCCCTGGTCTGCCGTCGACCCGCGTAATCTCGCCCAGACGACGCCGTTCAGCGGGACCGTCCGCCACTTCCTGCCCTTCCCGCAGACCCGCAAGGTCGCGCTCGGGAGCGTGAAGTCGCAGTCCCGCACCCGCAGGCGGAGCACTTCGATCCGCCTCAGCCCCGCGAAGAGCATGAGGCCGATCGGCACGCGCTCCTTCTCGGTCGCCGCGTTCCAGAGCGCGATCGCCTGGGCTCGGGTCAGCCAGCGACGGCGCCCCAAGTCGGTCCGCTGCAGGCGCCACAGCCGGGCATCGTCCGCGATCGGGTTGTTGAGCCATCTCAGGAACCCTCGCAGGGTGACGAGGCTCAGCCCGATCGTGTTCGGCGCCAGGGGGCTCTCTCTCAATCGGCGAACGTGCTCGGCACCGACCTCTTCCCACGACGGAGGTCGGCAACCGGGGGGCCGGATTTTCTCCTGAAGCCCCAGCAAGTACCCCCGATACGTCACCACCGACGTTTCCGACCATTCTCCGCACTCCTCCCGTTCCTCGACGTACGCACCTACTCGTTCGGCCCACCCCCGTACCCTGTCGGGCACGTGGTCCTCCGAGATGTCCCGAGAGGCGAGGGGGTTGATGGTCTCTCGGTAGGTGCTCGACGCCGGCGCGCGGCGTTCGGAGGGGAATGGCGACCGGGGGGCCTGAGGTGGCGCCAACGCCGTGGAGATCAATTCTCCGCATGCCATCCCGGTCGCCACCGAACTCCGGATCGAGTCCCGTCATAAGTCGACGAGCCGGTCGGCGGATGATGGGCGGTGTCGGGCCCCACTCGGGAAACGATGCTCTATCAATCAAATCTCGGATTGGCGGAGTTGGATTTCGTGAACTGTCGATTTCATATCGATCGGCATCGCTGGACCCTGTAGGGCCCGCCGCAATGCCGTTCAAGGTCATGCGGAATGACCGCGCCAAGTTCGAGCTGGACGAGTTTCTGTCACGTCCGCTGGTCGCCCATGTTTCCACCGCATCGGATCTCGGCGCCCGCAATTCGGTGTTCTTCTTCTC
>JASHWZ010000099.1 GCA_030043865.1 Thermoplasmata archaeon
TTGTCCGAGGAGAGCGCGCGCCAGGCGGGACTCCACCTCGTCGGGGACGCGGTCGCCCGCGGCCAGCACCACCTCTACGTCATCATCGAGGGGCCGAACGAGGGGGCCGTGCGGCAGTATCTCGGCCCGTTCGCTCAGGCCGGCTCGCTCGACGTGATCCCCGCGTCCTCCTGCGAGGACGTGGTGAATCGCGGCGCCTGCTGAATCGATCCTACGGCGCGGGCCCTGTCCCCCGGGGCCCGCCGTTCCCGTGCGGTTCGGTCCCACCGGCCGTAAGACGATTAAGCATCCTCGCGCCATATCGTCCGGGCATGGGAGCCTCCCTGCCCATCCCCCGGGAACTGGCCGATTTCCTCGCTCTCCCTCCGCCGCAGTCGATGTTGCTGCGAGGGCCCCCGGGCGCGGGCAAGACCAGTCTCGCGCTCGCCCTGCTGCAATCGTTCCCTGGGTCCCGATACTTCGTGACGAACCGGGTCCCGACGGACGACGTGCTGCGGGCGTTCCCATGGCTCGGGGCGAATGGGCACCATGGCATCCAGGTGATCGACAACACGACGGCGGATTCCGGCTTCGCCACGGCGGCCCGCGCGCTCCTGCGGGAAGGTCCGCTCGTGGTCAGCGACGACCCCGCGGTGACCCGGGACCTGCGGGAGTTCCTCTGGCTGCCCGAGCCGTTGCAGGAGACGTGGAGCCGGCTCAATCCCGACCGTCCGTCGCTCGTGGTGCTCGACTCGTGGGACGCGCTCGTGGAGTCGTATCTCGCCGACCGTGGTCCAGCGGCCAACGGCGGGTCGCCGTCCCGGGCGGACGTAGAGCGGTCGCTCCTGCGCCGCATGGGGTCGGCCCGGACGCATCTACTGTTCGTGCTCGAGCGGGAGGAGCAGACCCAGCTCGACTACCTCGTGAACGGCGTCGCGGTGGCGAGCCGGGAGGTCGTCGACGGACGGCTCGAGCGGTGGCTCACGCTCTACAAGCTCCGCGGGGTGCGCATCGAGAACGCGCTGTACCCCTACTCGCTCGAGTCGGCCCGTTTCGAGTGCATCGTCCCGCCGAAGCCGTACGGAGAGGTCCTGGGGGGTCGGTTCACTCCGGCGCCCGATCATCTACCGGGCTTCCTGTGGCCCGGTTCCCGCGCGTTCGCCGATGCGTTCGGACGGCTCCCGCTCGGACGCACGTCGCTTCTCGAGGTCGCCGAGGACGTGCCGAACCAGGTCCCGCAGATCCTCCTCGCCCCGATGCTCGCCGAGACGGTCGAACGCGGGGGCCGGGTGATCGTCGTGCCGAACTCGAACACGCTGCCGGACGATACTTGGGACGCGCTGCACGGGGCGGTCGAGCGGCACCGGTTCCTCGCGCAGGTCCGTTTCCTCCTGCCGCCGGCGGGGCCGAACGAGTCGCCGTCGGCGTTCGAGCAGATGATCGTTCGACTGGGCGGCCCGGTCGACGCCGCTCCCGTGTCACCGTCCGACGACATCGGACTCGACCAGTTCCTCCGATCCGGCTCGACACCGGAAGCCCCAGGGCTGTTCATTGTCTCCCTCCAGGGGCTCGTTTCGATCGCCACTGCGCTGGGCATCGCCATGAGCCCCGAGCTGGCGATCCGCCTGCCCGGACAGATCCAACAGGCGGTCCGTGGCGCCCCGATCCACGCGATCGCGGTCGGGTCGGCCTCCTCCCAGCTGTTCGAACCGTTGCGCTCCACCGCGGCCCTCCGGTTGCATCTGCGCCAGGTGCAGGGGCGACTGTTCCTCCACGGCTCCGACCCCTGGACCCCGAAGTTCGTGCTCACCGAGGGCTCGGAGTCGGCGCCGTACGGTCTCCTCCGCGTGGTGTAGCGCGCGGCCCCGCGCCGCGAGGTTTCGTAGCTCCCTGCGAGGTTATGTACCTCCGAGGAGCATCAATATCCTACCGTGGGTCCGCGTGTCCCGCGGCGAGGCGCGATGGAGGAACTCCGGTACCTCATCGTGGACGACTCTCCGACCGTCCGGCTGACGGTCAAGCAGGGGCTCCTGCAGGAGAAGGTCCCGGCGGACCATATCATCGAGGTCGGCTCCGCGGCGGACGCGGTCACCGCGTTCGACCGGGTCCACCCCCAGGTCGTTTTCCTCGACGTGTCGCTCGGGGAGTCGGCTCGACCCGGTGCCGACTTCGACATCCTGAGTCGGCCGCGCGCGAGTCCGAAGAGCGGCAACGAGGTCGCCCGCCACTTCCGCGCGCGCGACCCCAGCGTGACGATCGTCGTCTGCACCGGTAACTCGAGCGACGACCCGCGCGTGCGGGAGCTGATCCAGGGGGGTGCGTTCCAGGTCCTGCAGAAGCCGGTCCGCCTTCCCCAGATCCGCGAAGTGCTTCGGCAGATCCGAGAGGAACGCGGCGACGGGGCCGCGTCGTCCCCGTAGTTCGGCGAGACCGTCTCACGCGCTCTTCGCGCGGGCCCGCAGTGCCGCCTCGACACGGCGGGCGTCCTCCAGGATCGGCCGGAGTGCCTCCTCCCAAGAACGGCTCGCGCCGCGATCGGCGGCGCGCTCGAGCTCCGACCAGCGTCGGGCGAGCGCGAGCGCCCCGACCTGGGCGCAGGCGGACTTGAGCGTGTGGGCTCCGTGAGCGATCGCCTCAGCGTCTCCTCGGCGGGCGGCCTCCATCACGGAGCGCTCGATGCTCGGGGCTTCCGCGAGGAAGGCCGCGACGAGCGCGGGGACGAACGAGCGGTCGCCGGCGGCCATCTCCACCAACTGCCGCCACGCCTCCGGGTCGATCGGGTCGCCGGGGTCCTCGTCGGACGCCGCGACCGAAGGGGACGGTTCCCCGCGCCACCAGAGCAGCACCGCACGACCGTCCGCGCCGGCGCCGGGCCGAACGATCAGCGCCGGGCCCCCCGTCCCTGGGGAGTCATTCGTGGCGGACCCGCCCTCCCCCGCCCTGCTCAGAACTGCCGCCGAGACCCATTGGGTGAGCTCGCGGTCCGAGGCGGATTCGCCCACGGCACGCCGCCGGAACTCCGTCGTGGCGCCGAGCGGGCCGGCCGGCGGCAGGTAGGCCATCGGGGTCCCGAACGCCTCGGCCGCGGCGAGTGCCGACTCGACCGTTCGCCGTCCCTCCGCGAGCTCCCGCTCGAGCCGCTGTCGGAAGATGGCGTTCCGCAGCGCGGCCGCGAGCCGCCCCGGCGGGAAGATCCCCTTCACGAGATAGTCCTGCGCGCCGGCGGCGAGCGCCCGCCGGACGCGCTCGGGCTCCTCCGCGCCCGAGAGGACGACCACCGGCACCGTCGGCGCGGCCGCGCGGAGACGTGCCACCCCGTCCGCTCCCCGACTGTCGGGGAGGCCGAGGTCCAGCAGCACGACCGCGAACCGTGCGGCTCGCAAGCGTTCGACCGCGGAAGCCACTCGGTCGGCGCGCTCGCTCTCGATCGCTCCGCCCGGCTCGTGGGCGAGCGCCCAGGCGACCAGTCGGGCGTCGCCGGGGTTGTCGTCGACGACCAGGACCGGTCCGAGGGAGGCGTCCATCGCCGGGCGGCTCGCGAGCGCCCCGCGCTAGCGCACGGGGAGCTCGACGGTCGCGAACCAGAAGTTCTCGAGCGTCTTCACGACCTGGTGGAACTGCTGGAAGTCGATCGGCTTGCGGATGTAGCAGTTCGCGTGCGCATCGTAGGCGCGAGCGACGTCCTCCTCCGCTTGCGAGCTCGTCATCACCACGACCGGGATGCGCCGCAGGATCTCGTCCGCTTTCACCTCGGCGAGGACCGCGCGTCCATCCTTGCGCGGCATGTTGAGGTCGAGGAAGATCAAGTTCGGCCGCGGGGCCCCCGCATGCTTTCCCCTCCGGTAGAGGAAGTCGAGCGCCTCGACGCCGTCCGGGACCCAGTGGATCTCGTTCAGCACCTTGCTGTCGCGCATCACCTCGCGTACGAGGCGGGCGTCGGCGGGATTGTCTTCCACGATCAGGATCTGGACCGGTCGCGGGGACGGCTCGAGCGGCGGCATGACGCGTGAGAATAGTCCGCTGGGGGCGTAAGTAAGTGCTGGCCGAATGCTGTCCGCTCGCCGGCTAGACGAGCTGCTTCAGCCGTTCCTCGATGAGGCTCATCGCCTCGACCTTCGATTGCTTCACGCCGGCCTCCTCGGGCGGCGCGACCGGGACCGGGATACGTTCGACCGGGAGCGTGAAGAGGAACGTCGTTCCCTCGCCCGGAACGCCGCTGCTTTCGACCCACAGCTTTCCGCCGTGGCGCTCGACGACCTTCTTGCAGACGGCGAGACCGATCCCGGTCCCCGGGTATTCCTCGCGCGTGTGGAGCCGTTGGAAGATGATGAAGATCCGTTCCTGATACTCCGGCGGGATGCCGATGCCGTCGTCGCGGACGGTGAACAGCCACTCCGCGCCCCGTCGCTCCGCGCCGATCCAGATCTGGGGAGGCTTCGGACCGTGGAACTTCACGGCGTTCCCGATGAGGTTCTGGAACACCTGACCGAGCTGGATCCGGTCGACCTCGACGATCGGGAGCGGGGTGCGGTGGAGGACCGCTCCGGACTGCACCAACGCTCCCCGCAGGTTGCTGACGGCGACGTTCAGCACGTCGTCGGCCGCAACGCGCTGGAACGGCTCGGCCCGGGTGTCGATCCGCGAGTACGAGAGCAGGGCGTCGATTAGCTCCCGCATCCGGGTCGCTCCCTCGCGAGCGTACCGGAGGAACTCCCGCGCGTCGTCGTCGAGCTGGGGACCGTACCGTTGCTCAAGGAGCTGGGTGTAGCTGCCGACCATCCGCAGGGGCTCTTGCAGGTCGTGCGACGCGATGTAGCTGAACTGCTCGAGCTCCCGGTTCGAGCGAGCGAGCTGGGCGGCGCGAGACGCCAGCGCTTCGACCAGACGCTCGCGCTCGGCGAAATCCCGAAGGTAGACTCCGGAGACCTTGCTGCCGCGCATTCCCGAGACGACCGCGCTCTGCGCGACCACTTGCATCGGGACCATGGTGCCATCCTTCCGTCGACCCCGGAACTCGCCCGACACCGTCTTGTCGCCGGGGAGATGCTCCTGGAGCAGGGTCATGATCCTCGACCGGTCGCCCGGTTCGAAGAGCTCCACGAGCTCTCGGCCCTCGACCTCGGCGGGAGCATAGCCTAGGAATCGCTCGATGCGCGCGTTCGCGTACTGGATGCGCTGGTCCTCGTCGAGCAGCATCAGCACGCCGACCGGAAGGTCGAGCAGCATGCGGGCCGTCTCGCCGACCCCCTCCTCCGGAGGAGGAGAGCGGCGGAACAGCAGGCCGGCCGCGGCGATCACCCCGACGCTCCGGAGGGTGGCCCGAACGTTCATCGCACGCCCTCCGTCTCGCCGGCGGCCGCCGGTCGTTCGCCTTTCGACCGTTCGTCGGAAGGGACCGAACCACCCTTCGGCGTTCGGTCGCCGGTCCTCAGTCGGGCCGGGCCCCAGCTCGGCGGGTAGAACGCGATGAGGCTCATCGCGCCCGGCACGAGCTCGAGGACCGTGCGCACGAGTCCCCAGGCGGCCGTAGAGCTCGGCACGACGACGTCGATCGCGAACCACAGGAGGATGCCTCCCCCGACGAGCCAGATCCGGAGGCGCTGCGCCGAGCCGGCCGGCGCCCGCCCGGCCAGCGACAGGTAGAGGATCGCGCCGACAATCTCGGGCACGATCAGCCCGAGGACGATCACGACCTCGAGGAGCGGCACCGCCGCCGCCGAGTAGGTGAGGCTCACCGCGCCGGCGGAGTAGAGGACCCCCGAAGGGACCCGAAGGAACACGAAGTAGAGCACGGTGATGTAGAACCAGGCGTAGAACGCGGTCAACTCGAGGAGATGGTAGCGACCGGTGTAGACGAACACCAGGAACCCGACGAGCCCCCAGAGAAACGCGCAGTCGATCAGAATGCTGACGAGGTAGATCGTCAGCGCCCCCGGGAGCGCGAGCGCTCCCGCCGCGGCGAGCGCGACCTCGATGCCCGAGACCACCGCCGTCACCCCGATGCCACCCCACCACAGCGCGAACTGGTTCGAGGCGAGCCGCGCGCCGGGGGCGACGTCGCGCTGCGATAGTCGATACGCGAAGTAGAGGTAGACCGCGGCGACGAGGAAGGAGACGACGGCGGTCGCCCAGGCCGCGCCGAGCTGGGACGCCGGAACGAGGGAGCTCACGACGAGCTCCGGGGGGTCCAAGGGTCCACGGTGGGCGAGCGCATCCCGACCTCGCGGGCGCCGCAGCTCCCGGACGGGTCCGGGCTCCGGGGACGCCTGTGCGCGAGTACGAGGCGAGCCAGCGGGTTAAGTCACTATCGAGCGGCGGGCACCCCGACGGTGCGGGAGTCCGGCGTCACCGCCCGTCGCCCTGGCGCGCTTGTTTCATATACGAGCGGCGTGATATGTCAATCGTCAGACAAAGCTAGGGGTGTTGTCTGACGGGCATGGTCGACACTTCGGAGCGGGTCACGGTGAGGATCCCGCAGGAGCTCCTCGAGAAGCTGAAGCAGGTCCAGGAGTCGAA
>JASHWZ010000100.1 GCA_030043865.1 Thermoplasmata archaeon
CGGAGCGAGCGGCCGGATCGGCCAGAGCAGCGTGAACAGCGGCAACAGCACGACGAGGACCGCGAGCAGCGCGTCGCGAAGACCGATCGCGAGCACGAGCCCAAAGACGAGGAAGAACTCGACGAGCGACAGCACGAACGCCAGCGCACCGTTGTCCCAGGAGTACTGGAACTGCCCGACCCCGGCGAGTTGGACCCACTGCTGCCAGGCGCCCCCGTCCCACCCCGCGAGGACCGGGTACAGCGCGCCGCCGACGCCGAGGATCGCACTCGCGATCGGGACCGTGAAGTTGGCGGCGACCACGGCGATGAGGAGCCGGGGGAGGAGCGCATCGAGCGCCGCCGCCCAGCGGTCGACGAAGACGCGGGCGAAGTACAGTAGCGCCACGACGACGGCGACCACCGCGATCGCCGGGTCGACCACGTTGACGAGCGTGTACGTGGAGAACGACGTGGCGGCCGACAGGTAGTCCGACGGGTTCGACGTGCTCGCGACGAGCGCGGGGTAGAGGGCTGCCGGACGGAGCTCGGGGACCAGGAGTTGGTCGTACGTCGGGCCGACTACGGCGGTCACGATCGCCGTGAGCCCGGCGAACAGGAGGAAGAGGAGCAGCTGGATCAGGCCGGAGAGGTCGAGTCCGAACACGCGCCCGCCTCCGGGCTACGTGCCCGTGAGCACCCAGTGGGCGAGGCCCCAGATCAGGCCGGAGAGGGCCGCCACGAACAGCAGGGTTCCGATCAGGGCGTCGCGCGCCCGCTCCTTCGCCTGGACCTTCTTCGTCACGTCGTGGGAGAACCAGCTGAGGGCGACCCGGGCCCAGACGAGGGCGAGGAGCCCGCTGCCCGCGACGCCGAGCAGGTCGACCAGGCGACCGATGGACGCCGAGAAGTTGGCGACCGGCGAGACGTTGACCGGAGCGGAGGTGGCGCCCGGGACCGAGACCGACCCTGGGCGGACGGCGGACGACGCCGGCGCGAGCGGTACGGAGAGGAGGGCCAGCGCGAACGCGACGGCGACCAGCCTCGCGCGGCCAGGATCGGTGCGTCCCCCGCTCAGGAAAGGACCGACCATGCGAGCACCTCCCCGCCGTCCGGGTCCTTCGCCGAACGGACCGTCCCGTCGGCGATCAGCCGGTCGATCGCCGCGTGTGCCTCCTCGAGCGGGACCCCCGCTTCGTCCGCGAGCAGCTCCGCCGTGGAGCGGTCGACGCCGTCCGCCGGCTCGATGATCCCCCGCAGCACGGCGACCGGGTCGACGGTCGGAACGGGAGCGGCCTGCGCCCGGCGGCGCCGCCGGAGGAAGTAGGTGCCGCCAGCGCCGAGCAGCACGGCGGCGACGACCCCGACGGGCGCGAGCGGGTCGACCGCCGATGTCCCGGACGGAACGCCGACGGCGGTCGCGGGCGGGGCCGGGGCGACCAGCACGGACCCCGTTTCGTTCCACTCCGGGCCGAGCGCGTCGGCCACCGAGACGCTCACGGAGAGAGGACCACCGGTGCTGACCGTGAGCGACCAGCTCTCACCGCCGTCGGCGGCCGCCGTAAGGTTCCAGTTCGAGCCGTCGGACGCGCGGACCCCGATCTCGAACGGCGGAAGTCCGCCGGAGACGTCGAGGACGGCCGTAAACTGTCCGGGAGCCGCACCTCCGTCGGAGAGAAGCGTCACCTGGGCCCGCAGCGGCGGGACCGTCGCCACGTCGAACGGGACCGCGCGGAACGCTCCGTCCGCGTCGACGACGACCGCGGTCCCCGAGGCGTTCCCGTCCTCGGCGTACCATCCCTCCCAGTCGAACGACCCGGCGGAGTCGAGCAGACCGGTGCCGGCGGTCGCGGAGTCCGGCGCGGTCGTAGGGATCACTCCCCAGAGGAACGGCGCGGCGCCCCCCACCACGTTCGCTTCGAGGCCGATCGAGACGTTCGTCGGGTCGACCGCGCGCGCGGTGGCCAACGTGACGTTCAGTGCCGGATCCACGAAGAGGCTCGTCGTCGCGGTCGCGGAGGCGACGTCGTCCGCGTCGACGAGGTGCGCGACTATCGCGAGCGAGCCCGGTGCGCCCGGCACCAGGGGCAGCTCCACCACGCCGTCCGCCGGAACGGAGAGCGACCCGGCGACGTCCGTGCCGACCTCCGACCAGTCGAGACGGAACGGAGGGACGCCGCCCTGCACGGCGAACGCGACCGCGGCGGGTTGCCCGACCTCTCCCGCCTGGGCCGCCGTGGCGGCGAGGAGCGCGGGGGTCGGTTCAACGGAGACTGTAAGGGTCGTGCTGACGGGCAACTCCGGCGCGACTGGGTAGACCTCCAGGACGACGGAACCGACGCCGGCCTGGGTGAACGTGCACGAGACGTTCGCGAGAGTGAGCGTCAGGATCGGGTTGGTGATCGCCGGGGTACCGCAGCTCCATCCCGAAAGCGAGCCGATCGGCACGTCGAGCGCGTCCGGGGCGAACGTCGTCGGCTCCCCGACGTCGACCTCGGAGCCGTTGGACGCGATCCCGAGCGCCAGCCCGTCGCTCGCCGTGAGGATCTCGTCCGCGCTCCCGGCCGCGACCAATCCGGCGGAGTCCGTGACGACGACCGACGGCCGGTACATCCCGGCCGGATACGCGTGGGGAACGTCGAACGCGCCCGGTCCGGCGACGGCCGTCTCCGTCGTCGTCTCGTCGCCCCACACGATCCGGAGCGAGTACGGCGGCTCGCCGCCGTAGATCGCCCCGTCGAGCGCGCTGGTGCCTCCGGCGGGGATGACGGCCGGCACGTCCTCGAGGTCCTCGAGCTCGAGCGGCGCATCGACCGTCAGGTTCGCCTCGGCCGCTCCGACGCCGGTGGCGGACGCCGGTCCGCATTGCTCGAGATCCACGGACCGGACGGCGAGCGTGGTGGTGCCGGAGACCGCCGTAGCGGCGACGAACGTGACGTTCTCACCGGCGGTCGAATTGAGGAGACCTACGGCCGCGCCCCCCGCGACCGTCCAACGGTACCAGGCCGCCGAGACGTCGCATCCCGGGGGAACATCGATCCACGCCGCCGACAGGGTCGTCGAGTTCCCCGCCGGCATCCACCAGCGGGACGGGTCCACGACGAGCTCGGGGGCGGTCGGGCGTACGGCCTCGGCGGGGCCCGAACCGACGGGCTCGGGCCGCGGGCTCGGCGGCGCGAGCAGGAGGATCGTCAGGACGACCGCTCCGGCGAGGACGAACGGGAGGACGTCGCGCACCGTCCGACCGGCGGCCCGCACGTCCCTCCCCCTCGCGAAGGGACGGGGGCGCCGTATTTGCTCGGGGCCGACCTAGTGGGCGGTGGAAGCTGGCGCGGGCGTCGCGAGCACGAGCGCGACGTGCTCCTTCGAGAACGGCTCGAGCGCGACCTCCGACCGCACCGAGAATCCGGCGCGCGCGAGCTCGGCGCGCGCCTCGCGGACGACCGTCGAAGCCGGGCGCCGCTGCGTGACCGAGCGGACCTTGAGCATCAGGAGGCCGGTGCCCCGCGGGGCGAGGAGCGTCCGGGCGTTCTCGGCGAAGATCGCCACCTGGTTCCGCTGCGCGAGGTCCTGGTAGACGAGGTCGGCCGACCCGACGTCGGCGGCGTACCGCTCGGGGAGCTGGGCGTCCGCGAGGAGCGGCAGGACGTTCGAGCGGCGCCGGGCGAGCGCGAGGAGCGGGGCGAACGACGCCGGGCTCTTCTCGACCGCGAAGACGGACGCCTCGGGCCACGCGTCGGAGAGGTGGCTCACGGTCGTCCCGTGGGCGCCGCCGAGGTAGAGGACGGTGCGCACCTCCCGCTCGAACGGGACCGA
Organism: Thermoplasmata archaeon; assembly: GCA_030043865.1. GTDB lineage: Archaea > Thermoplasmatota > Thermoplasmata > Lutacidiplasmatales > UBA184 > Lutacidiplasma. The sequence continues at coordinate 3,795 of JASHWZ010000100.1, forward strand.
CCCACCCTTGAGGAGGAACGCGGCCAGCTTCGACCGGAACGGGTCCCATAGGCGGTACTCCACGCCCCCGACGACCCGCAGCTCCTCTCCGTAGACCCGCTCTCCCGGGCGGAGGTTCCGGGTGAAGAGGTCGCGCCCCTCCCGGAACGCGCCGGGCCAGCGGGTCGGCTCCATCCGGGCCGTCCTATCGGAACGAGGCGAGGTACTCGACCTCGACCGGCGCGTGGAGCGGCAGGTCGGCCATCCCGACCGCGATGCGGGCGGGCCGGCCCGCCTCGCCGAACAGCTCGACCAGGAGCTCGGTCGCCCCGTTCGCGACCTCGTGCGGGCGGTCGAAGCCGGGGGAGACCGCGACGTACACGGCGACGCGCAGGAACCGCTCGATGCGGTCGACCGAGCCGAGCGACGCGCCGAGGGCGCTCAGTGCCTGCAAGGTCGCCCGTCGGGCGAGCCCCTTCGCGACGTCGACCGGCACGTCCGCGTCGACGCGACCGGGCGAGACGACCTTCCCACCGTCCGTGACGATCTGCCCGGCGACCCACGCCTGGTGGTTCCAGGCGACGACGGGCGCGTACGCTCCGGCGGGTTTCGGGGGCGGGGGGAGCTCGAGGCCGAGCGCGTTCAGCCGCTCGGTGGGGGTCGCGGGCATGGCCCCGGTAGGGGCCGGCGGGGAAAACGGTGCGCCGAGCGGGAGCCGACATTCTCAAACCTCTCTGGGGGCTTCGCGGGCGATGTCGTTCTTCCGCCGGCGGCGTAAGGACGGGGACGAGCCGCCGAAGAAACCGGACGCACCGGCTCCGTCGAAGCCGGCCGCGGCGAAGCCCGGCCCGACCGGACCCGCAACGACCGCTCGGAGCCCTCCCAAGGAGCCTGCCTCCAGGGCCGCTCCTCCACCGGCCGAGCCCGAAGCGCTGACCCCGCCGAAGCCGCTCCGGGTCCCGGCGGCGGTCGAAGCACCGCGCGCCCCACCGCCGCCGCTCCCCGACCGGCCGCCCGCGCACGACGGGCCGATGCCGCTCGTCGCCCGCCCGCTCTCGCAGTGCTTCGTCTGCGGCACGCCCCTCGAGGGAGGCCGTTGCCCGAAGTGCCAGATGGCGTGGGTGGAGTGAGCCGCGCCGTCCGTCCGAGTCGAGCCGCACCGTTTTGAACCCTCCCCGCTCCCCCACGCGATACGGATGTCGAGCAGCAAGTCCGCGCTCGCCGAGTTCGACGCGCTGGAGCAACGGATCGTCGACCACGTCTTCGAGCTGCAACCGTCGTACGCCGTCGGCCTCGGGCTGCACCGGTACGATGGGATGCTGCCCGACCTTTCCCGGCCGTCGACCGAATCGTGGGCGAGCCGGGCGGACGGACTGCTCGGCGAGCTGAGCCGACTCGGCGACGCCGACCTCACGCCGGCGCGCCGGATCGACCGCTTCCTGCTCCGCCTCCTGCTCGAGAGCCCGTTGTTCGACCTGCGGGAAGCCGAGGAGCTCGACCGGAACCCGATGGCGTTCGCCGCGAGCGTGAGCCTCACGTCGTACATGGTGCGCGACTACGCGCCGGTCGAGGACCGTGTCCGGGCGATCGTTCGCATCCTGGAGGGGGTGCCCCGGCTCCTGGAAGAAGGGCGGCGCCGGCTCCGCCCTCCGCTCCCCCGCCCGTTCGTCGAGCTCGGGATCGCGATCAGCGGCGGGCTGCCGCCGCACTTCCAGGAAGCCGAGACGTTCGCGGGGCGCGCGTCCATGGGCCCCCAGGTCGCCGCCGCGCGGGCGACCGCCGACGCCGGCGTGACCGAGTTCCTCACGTGGCTGAAGGAGGAATGCCTGCCGCGTTCCACCGCCGACTTCGCGCTGGGACCGCACCGGTACCAACGCCTCCTGTTCGTGCGCGAAGGGATCGAGGCGCCGATCGAAGAAATGCGTCGGGCGGGGGCCGCCGACCTCGCCCGCAACCAGGCCCGACTCGCCGAGATCGCCCGGCAGGAGAAGGCCGAGGTCGCCGAGCTGTTCCAGCGCCTCAATCGCGACCATCCGATGGCCGCGGACGTGATCCCCACCGCCCAGTCGTTCGTCGACGAGACGCGGAATTTCGTCGCGGAGCGCGGTCTCGTGACGATCCCCGAGCCCGCGGTCTGCCGGGTCGAAGAGACCCCGATCTTCGGTCGGGCGCTCTCCACGGCGAGCATGAACCCGCCGGGGCCGTTCGACACGAGCTCCACCGTCGGGATCTACTACGTGACGCCGGTCGACCCCGCGTGGACGCCGGTGCAGCAGGAGGAGTGGCTCCGGTCGCTGAACCGCTCGATGCTGCGGAACGTCACGGTGCACGAGGTCTACCCCGGCCACTACCTCCAGTTCCTGCACTTCCACAAGTCCGCCGGGAGCCTCGCCCGGAAGGTGTTCCTCTCGCCGTCGTTCGTCGAGGGGTGGGCCCACTATGCCGAGCAGCTCGCCGTCGAGCAGGGACTCCGCCACGAGAGCCACGCCGCCGAGATCGCGCAGATCCACGACGCGCTCCTGCGGGACTGCCGGCTGCTCGCCTCGGTCGGGCTGCACACCCAGGGGATGACGCTCGCCGCCGCGACGCAGCTGTTCGAACGGGAAGCGCACTTCGAGCACCTCCCCGCCGAGCGCGAAGCGGTCCGCGGGACGTTCAATCCCGAGTACTTCTGCTACACGCTCGGTAAGCTCGCGATCCTGAACTCCCGTTCGCGGTTCCTGAAGAGCCGGTTCTCCGGAAGCCTCCAGCAGTTCCACGACACCCTGCTCGGGTTCGGTTGCCCGCCGATCGGGCTCCTCGATACGCTCTTGGCGGCCCCGTCGACCGGCTGACCGTACGTCGCGCGGCTCGCTACGACGGGGGGTCCCGGGGCCCGACGTGGCTCGCGATCCGGACCCCCTCGCGGACCCCTCCCGAGACCGT
>JASHWZ010000101.1 GCA_030043865.1 Thermoplasmata archaeon
ACGCCGCCGTACTCGTTCACCGACCTGACGGTCGGAGTGAACGCGAGCTTCGACCACTTGAACGACTACGATTACCCGTCGTTCACGGTGTTCTCCAGCCAGGGCACTGGCTACGGGGTCTCCGTCACCAACGTCTATCAGGGAACCGACAACGGGACGTCGGCGGCGCTCAACTCGTACTTCCTCGACTACCCCGGCGACGGAGCGACCGGACTCCTGGTCCCGGGGCCCGCGATCCTCTCCGGACTCGAGAACTACACCGCGACGATCAACCTCTGGAACGGCGTCGGGGACCGGGTCTCGGACCAGACGCTCTTCGACTCCGGGTCCCAGGGTTCCCAGGTCGTCCTCTGGGACGACCTCGATGCGCAGGTGGACCATACGTTCGCGGACGACACGGAGTACGGGGTGTGGGTGGGGGGCTCGACCGGCACGTTCGTCGGCAACACGACCGCCGAGTTCGACATCGGGGTCACCGACCTCGGTAGCACGGGCACGACGGTCTGGAACGAAGCGGTCGTGGACGCTCTCGGCGTCGAATCGCTGAGCTCCTTCGACGGCGCGTACGACTGGCTCAACGTCACGGCGTTCGGGCTCGGCGTCGCGACGGGCGCCGACTTCGGGCCCGCGACGACGTACTACTACGACCTACCGGGCACCACCGGTCTCACGATCTCCGAGCTCAACGTCACCGACGCGGGAGAAGGGGCGAACATCACGTTCTCCGCGGACACGACGTTCAATGGGGTCGGGGTGTACACTCCGTCGACCGAGGAGGGCCTCGGCATCGCGCTGGACGGGGACGTCGACACCGTCGTGAACGGGCTCACGACGGACTACGCCGCGGGACTCGAGCTGTGGAACGCCTCAGCCACGACCGTGAGCGGCTGGCTTCAGGAGAACTACAACGAGTACTACGGCGGGGTCATCGAAGATTCGACCGGCACGACCCTCGAGGGACTCGAGGTGGTCGACGAGATCGCGGGTCCGCTCTTCGACGTGGACTCCGACTCGGTCGTCGTCGGCGCCGCGGTCACGGATGTCGACCTCGGGGTCGAGTTCGCGTACCAGGACGGCATCACCGCGTCCGACCTCACCGCGACCGGAGCCGAGTTCGCGTACGAGATCGACTTCGCTACCGGAGCGGTCTCGGTCTCCGACCTCGTCGCGGACGTCACGTCGGTCGGCCTCAACGTCGACTTCACCTCGGGTGCGGTCGTTTCCGGGGTCGACGTCGATGCCACGGTCTACGAGAACCCGGACTCGGCCGGCGTCGACTTCCTCGACTCGACCGGGGGTTCGATCTCGGGAGTCACTGCGACCGACGACTCCGTCGGCGCGCGTCTCTTCTTCTACGAGACGGGCGCGAACGACAACACCGTTACGGACGTCGCCGCAGAGTCCGGCTCCGTCGGCGTGGAGGTCGACGGCTCGCTCGACAACTCGATCTCGGCGGTCACCGCCACGGACGGGGCGGTCGGGGTGCTCCTCGACGCCGGCGCGTCGGGCAACCAGGTCTCCAACGTCCTCGCGACCGACGACGCGACCGGCGTCGAACTTTCGGACGCCACGAGCAACACCCTCCACGACCTCTCGGCGACCGCGGGCTCGGTCGGAGCGGAGCTGTTCGCCGACACCGCCGGCAACCGAGTCTCGAGCGTCACCGCGACCGACGACTCGGCGGGGGTCGAGTTCTCCGGCGCGACCGGAAGTTCCGCATCGACCGTCACCGCCTCGGACGACTCCGTGGGAGTGCTGGTCGACCCGTCGAGCGGCATCTCCGTCTCCGGGGCGTCGGCGAGCGATGAGTCGGTCGCCGTCGAGTTCGCGGGGAGCACGGACAGCTCCGCCACGGACATCTCCGCGGTGAACGCCTCCGTGGGCGTCGCGATCATTCCCGAGATCGGGCTCGTGGACTACTACAGCTCGGACATCTCGGTCGCCGACGTCTCGGTCTCGAACCTCTCCGTCGGGGTGTACGCGGACGAGTCGGGCGAGCTCGTCATCACGGGCATCACGGCCACGAACGCCACGCTCTCGAGCCCGTGGGCTCCCGGATTCCCGGGACTGGCGGGCGCACCCATCGCGGCGGTCCTGACCGAGGACGACTACCAGGTCCAGATCTCGAACGTCGCGGCCACCGACTACCCGATCGCCCTCTACGACCTCGGCTCCGGCGACAGTTCGATCGGACCCGGCAGCCTCTATGTCCAAGGGGTCAGTTCGACCGACGGGGTCTACGCGATCGAACTGAACGAGACGGAGTCCGGTCTCTTCAGCGGCATCACCGCGACCGATGACCAGGTCGGCGCCTTCTTCTACGAGGCCGAAGGGAACGACCTCGTGGCCAGCAGTTTCACCGACAGCTCGAGCTACGGCGTCTCGCTCTGGTACAGCGACGGGAACGACATCTGGGGCAACTCGTTCGCGGGGAACAACGGCGCGACCGACACGTACAGTGCCGCGCACATCCAGGCGTTCAGCAGCTACCAGAACGGGTTCGACGATCCCGTCGCACCGTACACGGGCAACTACTGGGCCGACTGGCACTCCTGGAACCTCGAGGGCGCGCTCAACCCGTACTACGTCGGCGCGGACAACTGGGACTACGCGCCGCTCGCGGTCCCCGCGGCCGACGCGGAGGTCTGGTTCTACGAGAGCGGGCTCGTGGGCGGCACCTCCTGGTCCGTGACGCTGAACGGCGTCGCGCAGACCAGCTCCGACGGGTGGATGGTCTTCGGCGTTCCGGCGGGAACGTACTCCTACAGCGTGGGCGCGGTCTCGGGTTATCTCGTGACGCCCGCGTCGGGTTCGGTCACGACCAGCGCCTCGGGCACCACCGAGATCGACCTCGCGTACGCCGCCGCGACCGACGTCGTGTTGACCGAGAGCGGCCTCGCGTCCGGGACCGACTGGACAGCGACGTTCGCCGGCGTCACGGAGAGTTCGACCTCTGCGACGATCTCGTTCGCGGTCGCCGCGGGGACGTACGCGTACCAGGTCGCGTCGATCGCCGGGTACTCGGCCAGCCCCTCGTCCGGGTCCGTCACGGTGAGCGGGGCGACGTACGCGCTCGCGGTGATGTTCGCCTCGACGTCCACGGTCGTGACGTTCACCGAGAGCGGGCTCCCAACCGGAACGAACTGGAGCGCGACGTTGAACGGCGTCACGGAGTTCTCCACGACCGCGACGATCTCGTTCGCGACGGTCACCGGGACGTACGCCTACCAGGTCTCGGCGATCGCGGGCTACCTCGCCGCCCCGTCGATCGGGACCGTCACGGTCGCGAGCGCGAGCTACAACGTCGTCGTCGCGTTCACTCCGATGACCTACACGGTCACGATCAGCTCGAGCGGCCTGCCCGCCGGCACGAGCTGGTCGGCGACCGTCGACGGTCTCAC
>JASHWZ010000102.1 GCA_030043865.1 Thermoplasmata archaeon
GGCGTGCGGGTGCCCGCCACGGACCGGCTCGGCCCCGAGGAGGAGGGGTTCGCGCTCGCCATGCGCACCCTCGACCAGACCCGGACCCCGATCGGGGCCCTCGCGACCGGCATCGCGCAGGCGGCGCTCGACCACGCCGCGGCGTACTCCCTGAAGCGGCAAACGTTCGGCAAGCCGATCGCGGAGCACCAGGCGATTCAGATCAAGCTCGCGAACATGGTCCAGGCGGTGCACGCGGCGCGGCTCCTCACCTGGCACGCCGCCTGGTCGATCGACCGCGGAGCGAAAGGAACGCTCGAGTCGTCGATCGCGAAATGCTTCGCGTCCGACGCCGCGTTGCACGTGGCGGACGAGGCGATCCAGACGTTCGGCGGGTACGGGTACATGAAGGAGTATCCGGTCGAGAAGCTCCTGCGCGATGCGAAGCTCACGCAGATCTACGAAGGGGCGAACGAGATCCAGCGGACCGTCATCGCGCGCGAACTCCTCCACGAGTACGCCTGAGCGGGGGCCGGCGTGGAGATCGTCGTCTGCGTCAAGCCGGTCCCGGACGCCGAGACCCGCCTCCGCGCGAGCGCGGACGGCCGGACGCTCGACCCCGAGGCCGTGAAGTTCGTCCTCGCGGGGTACGACGAGTCGGCCGTCGAGCAAGCACTGCTCCTCAAGGAAGCGGTCCCGGGGTCGAAGGTGCATGCCGTCGCGTACGGCCCGGCGCCCCGCACCGAGGAGGTGCTCCGCTCGGCGATCGCGCTCGGATGCGACCAGGCGACGTGGGTCGACGCGGGGGGCGACGCGACCGGCGACCCGATCGTCGCCGCCCGCGCGCTCGCGGGCGTCGTCGCCGGTGCGCCGCACGACCTCGTGCTGTGCGGGAAGCAGGCGGGAGATGACGAGAGCGGGACGGTCGCCGCGGCGCTCGGCGCCCTCCTCGGGGTGCCGGATTTCAGCTGCGTCGTCGACCTGCGCTGGGATCCGGCGACGTCCCGGTTCCGGTTCCAGCGCCCGGTCGAGGCCGGCCTCGAGAGCTGGACCGCCCCGACACCGATCGTCGTCGGGCTCCAGCAAGCCTGGAACGACCCCCGCACCGCGAAGCTTCCCGCGATCCTGAAGTCGCGCAAGGCGACGATCGCCCGCGCCGCCGCGGCCCCGCCGCCCCGCGCGTACGGTACACCGGAGCGGTTCGAGCTCCCCCCGCCCCGCACCGGGGCGAAGATGATCGAGTACCGGACGCCGCAGGAAGCGGCCGAGAAGCTCGTGCGGATCCTCCGCGAGGAAGCGAAGGTGTTCCCGTGAGCGCGGGCGTCCTCGTCGTCGGGGAGTTCGCAGACGGCCACCTCGGTGGGGCGACGCTCGAAGCGATCGGCGTCGCCCGCTCGCTCGGCGGGCCGGTCGCGGGGTACGTCGCCGGCGCGGGAGCGCGGTCGGCGGCGGCCGATTTCGGCCGGTACGGGGTCGCGACCGCCTACGCGGTCGAGGACCCGCAGCTCGACCGCGCGCCGGCCGGGGCCCGCACCCCGTCGCTTCGCGCGGCGGCGGAGGCGGCGGGCGCGACCGTCGTCCTCGTCGCGGGCTCGACGCTCGGACGCGACCTGGTCGGTCGGCTCGCGATCGAGTGGGACGCCGCGTCGGCGACCGGAGTCACCGAACTCGCCTGGGCCGATGGGGCGCTCCGTGTCCGCCGGCCGATCTTCGGCGGGCGGGCGACCGAGACCCGGCGGCTCGAAGGGGAGCGCCGGGTCGTCGCGATCCGACCCCATGCGTTCCCCGCGCCGCCCGAGGCGGCGACGCCGGGCACGGTCCACGAACTTCCGAGCGGGGCGGTCGCGCCCGCGCTCCTCGCGCCCGAGCGGACGGGGGTCGCCGCGGCGGCTCGCGGGAGCGGGCCGGGGTTGACCGACGCGTCGATCGTCGTCTCGGGCGGCCGTGGTGTCCGCTCGCCCGAGAACTTCCACCTCGTCGAGGAGCTCGCGGCGTCGCTGGGCGCGGCGGTCGGCGCCTCGCGCGCCGTGACCGACGCGGGCTGGCGCCCGACGTCGTTCCAGGTCGGGCAGACCGGCCGAGCGGTCTCGCCGCAGCTCTACATCGCGGTCGGGATCTCGGGGGCGATCCAGCACATCGTCGGCATGATCAGCTCTCGCGTCATCGTCGCGATCAACTCCGACGCCTCCGCGCCGATCTTCCGCGTGGCGGACTACGGGATCGTTGGTGACCTCTTCCAGATCCTCCCCGCGCTCACCGCCGAGGTGCGCCGGGTCCGGGGGATGCCCGCCGCCTAGAGGTCGCGCAGCACGTCGATCCCGTCACGGGCGAGCGTCGTCCGCGAGAGCCCGGCGGCCCTTCGTGCCTTCTCCACGAGCCGGCGGACCGGTTCCTTGGCGCGTCCCTCGTCGTTGAACATCGCACGGAACAGCTCGGCGGCGAAGCTCGGGTACGCGGTGTAGAACCGAGGGTTCCACTTCACGCGGTCCATCCGGGCGAAGTCCCGGAAGTCGGCGAGCACGTTCGCCGCCGCGAGCCGGCGGTCGTACTCGGCGAGCGCCGCGGCGTCGTACGCGCCGGTCTTCTTCGCGGCGAGTGCGGTCTCCGCCGCGGCGATACCGGTCCGGACGGCGTAGTTCATCCCCTGGATCGTGAGCCCGTTCGAGAAGACGAAGCCGGCGGCGTCCCCCGCGATCATCCAGCCGTCGCCGTGGAATGCGGCCGGCCGGCTGGCCCACCCCGAGCTGATCAGCTTCGCGCCGTACTCGACGAGCTCGGCGCCCTTCAGCCGACCCGCGATCGTCGGATGAAGCTTGAACTGCTCCATCAGGTCGTGCGAGTAGACGCCCCGGCCGAACAGGGACTGCAGGTTGAGGATCAGCCCGACGGACAGCGTGTCGCGATTCGTGTAGAGGAAGCCGCCGCCCATCACTCCCGGCGGGAAGATGCCGGTCACCCACTCCTCGGCGTGCCCCTCCTCGGGCCCGACCGAGAATCGGTCCTCGATGACCGAGGCGTCCAGCCGGTACACCTCCTTCATCCCGAGCTCGGTCGCCTCCCCCTC
>JASHWZ010000001.1 GCA_030043865.1 Thermoplasmata archaeon
TCCGCGTTCTTCCTCGGTCTCGCCGAGGGGAAGCTCCGCGGTTCGCGGTGCCGGCGGCCGAAGTGCCGATTCGTGTTCGCGACGCCGCGGGGCAACTGCATGGTCTGCGGCGCGCCGACCGAGTGGGTCGACCTGCCGACGGTCGGACGCGTGCACTCCTGGACGACGTGCCACTTCGGTAGCGAGGCGTTCCTGAAAGAGACGCCGTACAATCTCGCGATGGTCGAGTTCGAGGGGGTCGGTAGCCTCCTGCTCGTCCGGCTGAAGGACGCGGTCGAGTCCGAGCTCTACGTCGGGATGCCGGTCCGGGCGGTCTTCGACCCGAACCCGAAGTACTCGGTCACGGACATCTGGTTCGTCCCCGACCGCTAGGCGGCGACGAGGCCGAGCAGCTCGAGCACGTCCGCGTGCCCTCGGCCGAACTCCGCGCGGGGTGTCGACGGCACGTCGACCAGCGCGAGCTCCTTCCACGGCGACGTGCGGACGACCGGACCGAACAGCCAGTCGAACTCGTAGACGTAGTGGAGGTCCCAGTGCGGGTCGCGCCCCTCGGCGTCGGCCCGTCCGTATGTCTCGGAGAAGACGCGGGGGTCGCGGAGCGGTGCCGGGTCGAGGCCCAGCAGCTCGCGGGCGAGGCGTCGGGCGGCGGCCTCGGGCGACTCGAGCAGGAGCAGCTGGCTCGCCGGCAGGACCCAGCGGTCCCGGAGGCGCGCGATCCGGTCCGGCCCGAGGCCGGCGAGCTCCCACCACGGCGCCGACGGGTCGACCTTCCCTAGGACCACGCGACGAGGGGCCCCGGGTGCGTGCGCGACGAGGAACACGTTGAGGCACATTCCGTCGCTCGGAACGACGGAGTAGTCCGACGACTCGGGCACGGTGCCCCGCCGCAGGCGGGCGAACTGTCGGACCATCTCGACCCTCGGGAGACCGGCCCTCCCGAGAAATCTTTCGCTGTTCACGGAAAGGCATGGAATCGCGGGGCCCCCGAGGGGGCCCCGGGAAAGGGTTGCTCCGGCTCCCGGTTTACTGAAGCGGTGGCGGGGGAGGCGGCGGCGCGCCGGGGGGCGGAGGAGGCACCCATCCCGGTTGCTGTCCCGGTGGAGGAGCTCCGGTCGGTGGCTTGCGGCGTCGCACGACCAGCAGCACGACGACCACGATGACGACGATCACGACAACGACCCCGACGACCGCGACCAGGAACAGCCCGCTGAACAGCGCGTTCGCTGGTGTGGCGACGTTGCAGCTCGTTCCCGTGCAGGTCACTCCGCCACCACCGCCCGTGCTGGTGAAGCTCGAGCCGATCCACGAGTCCGAGGCGGTCGTCGCCGTATCGTAGAACGCGTAGCCATCGAGCTGGAAGCTGCTCGCCGCCCCGACCGCCGAGATGTTGATCTCGAACGAGACGGTCGAGCCACCGTTCGAGATCGTGTACGGAAGGTAACCCTCCCCAAAGCTCGTGGTCGAGTACGAGTACCAATCACCGACGGTCGTGTTATTCGAGAACTCGACGATGGCGGTTTCGTTCTCGGACGTGATCCCGCCGAAGTAAATCCAATACCCGTAGTCGGCGTTCGTCAGGTCGACCGTGCCCGCGACGCTGAACGACGCGTTCATGAACAGGCCGGACGAGTAGCTCGAGCTCAACGCCGTCAGACCCACCGCCGCGACCGAGTTGGTGGGGGTCGCCGTGAACGAGAGATTGTACCCGCTCCCGCTCGCGGACGCGAACCCGCCCACAAGGAGCACCAACGCCATGCCGACGACCGCCGTGATTCCCCAAAGTCGCCATTTCCCTCGCATCGAACCGTTCCTTCCTCTGCTGGCTCCCCGACCGAGGTGGGTCGGAGGGGCCGAGCGGGGATGCGGGAAGGGGCTTATGGATGCTCCGCTCGCACCGACCACCGTCTCCCTCGGCCGGCGGAGGACGGGAGTGGGCGGTCAGCGCCGAGGGGATGCCGCGGGCCGGGCTTGAACCGGCGGCTTCAAGATCTTCAGTCTTGCACTCTCCCAAACTGAGTTACCGCGGCACCGGCTGGTCCGGGGACGGTTCCGGGTATTAAGTGTCGCGGCCCGAGTTTTCCCGGTGGGCGCGGGCCGTGCGCCGTCAGGCTAAAGGGTCGTAGTGGCCTTTCGGATTCGTGGACCACAGCCCCCGACGCCCTCGGGGCTGGCAGTTCGCCGTCGCGGCGGTCGCGGTTCTGGCCGCGACCATGTTGGTCGGGGCGTACCTCGCTTCCAGCTCATCGGCACCCCCCGCAGCTCAGGGTCAGACGGTGGCGAGCTATCCGTTCCCGCCGGTATGGACCTCGTCGGTTCCCGGCAACTCGGCCTTCGGGGGGGTCTTGCAGGGCAACTCATACGTTACGATCGTGCCGCAAGATTCGAGCTCGCTCCCGGCGCTCAACTCGTTCGAGTTCGCGGTCGTCTCCATCGACCTCCAGACGGGGACGGTTCAATGGGTCTCGTCCGAGATCTCGATCGAGAGCGAGGGGAACGTCCAGCCCACGGTGGTGGCCGGGACGGAGGAGCTGTACGTCATCGGGTACGCGGCGCCGCTGCTCGTGCCGGGCGACCCGGGGAATGGCACTACCGGGGCTTTCGCGATCGGGTTGAACCCGGCCACGGGGGCGGAGAACGCGTTCGCGAGCAGTGACCAGTATCCTGCGTCGGGAGTCCAGTTCGTGTCCCCGTACGACGGCTCGGTGTACTACGGAACGATCGTCGCGGGCGCGGTCGCGCTGTCGGCGTTCCCCCTTCCGAACCAGGCCGCGGGGAACGGCTTCAGCTGGAACGTATCGTTCCCCCTACCGACGGGGTTCTCTTCAAACCTGGTCTTCTCGGTGAACGACGGGTTCCTCCTCGTATTGCTGCCGTCGAGCGTCGCCGTCGTATCGGCCACGACCGGGCAGCTACTGGAGAATATCGTCGTTCCGTATTCGCTCAACCTCTTCGACGGGACGGTCGTGAACGGGGTCGCGTACGGCGTCCAGTGGTGGAGCACCGGATTCTTCCTCCAAGGCTACCAGCTGTCGGACGGTTCGCTCGTGCTGAACGAGTCGATGCCGTCCCCCTCCGTCCCGGGCCAGCCGTTCTTCGTCGATGCGATCGACGGCGACCTGCTCGCCACGATCGACTCCGGTGCGACCTGGTCCGCCTACTCGACCACCGGCTCCCTGCTCTGGAGCTTCGCGCTCGGCACGACGTCGTTCCCCCTGCCTCCGGTACCGATCGGGCCCGATCAGGTGCTCTTCCAGAGCGGACCGCCGGCCAACTTCGGCTCGGCGTCCGGGAACTTCACGTTCCACGAAGGGTTCTCCCTCGTCGATCTCTCGACCGGGGCGCTCGTTTGGCAGACTAACCCGTTGCTCGCCGGCTCGGCCGGCGAGGCGCTGTTCACGGCCCCCAACTCGATGGAGCAGCCCCCCTCCCCCACCGTTGACGGTTACGCCGGAAACGACGTCGTGTTCTGGTGGGCCGGGGAGACGGCGCTTGCGACGCTCTGAGCCGACCGCGCCGGTCGCCCCCGATCGGTTATCGGTCGCGGATCTCGTCGAGAAGATAGCTCGGGAGCT
>JASHWZ010000103.1 GCA_030043865.1 Thermoplasmata archaeon
ACTCCGCCCATCGCTCCGATGGAGACGCTCATCAGTCAGGCGGGCTTGCGGTTCCACACGCTCGACTCGTACGGGCGGGACGCCCAGTCGATGACGTTCTTCTCGGCCGCCGAGAGGTTGTAGTTGTGCTCGTTCAGGGAGAAGAGGACCGCGTCCGCCGCGAGAACCCTCTCCTTGAAGGCGACCACGTTCGGCGGGGGACTCGCTTGGTCGTCCTGGTTGAAGACCGGGAATCCCGAGATGTCGAGGACCTCGACCTCGACGTCGGGCGGGGCGAGTTCGACCGCGGCCTTCAGCAGGCCGAGAGAGTACGAGCCGCGCCGTAGACTTCCCGGTATCCCCGCGATCGTGAGCTTCGCCATCGTCCGGCCTCGGCCGGTCGAGGGCCCGGGGCCCATTTAGGCGAGGTGTGGCGCCGGGGAAACCAGGGGGCCCGGCCGTGAGTAGGTCAGGCCGCGACCGGGGCGAACGCCGGCGCGACCGACTCCCCCGGCGACGACGGCGGCACCGATCGGCGCCCGCTCGCCCCGGCGGTACCGGGAGCTTCCGGGTCGGACGGCGGGGGCGGTCGCCCGCCGGCCGTCGCCTTCCCCGTCGAGTTCGAGCGCCGCACCGGTCGCAGGACCCGCTCGTCGGCGTCGTACCGGATCAGCTCGGCGTACCGGCCCCAGTTGACGATGTTCTGGATCGACTCGTCCGCGGGCGCCGGGGTCAGGGAGAACAGCTGGGTCAACTGGTCGTCGGTGAGCCGGTGGTCCGGCGCGCTCTCGAGCGCGCGGAGGAGCGTCTTGAACAGCGTCGTCCTCTTCAGCTGCTCCCGCAGGATCGCTTTGCGGTCGCGGATCGTCGAGGCGACCCACCGCTTGCCCAGGTCGGTGAACGTCGCCCGGCCGTCGGAGACCCGGACCAGCCCGAGCGCGCTCGCGAAATCGAGCGAAGGGAGGATCTCGTCGATCTCGAGGTCGAGGTCGTCCGCGAGGAGCGCGACGTCCTCCGAGCCTTTGTGGGAGTTGAGCAGCACCAGTAGCCCCTGCATCTCGGTGGGGCTTCCCTTCGGATAGGTCGTCGGCACGTCCGCGGTTCCGGGGACGCCCCTATCCGGGGGGCCCACTATAAGTCTTATCCGCGGCCCGACGCACCGTTCGCCGCCGGTGGCACCGGAGCGGCGCCCCCGCCCTCGGTGATCAGCGAATAGACCCGGTCCGTAAGTTCGTAGAACGCTGCCGACTTTCGGTCGCGAGGGCGCGGGAGCTCGACCCGCACGTCGGCGAGGACATGGGACGGGCGACGGGAGAGCACGATGATCCGGTCCGCGAGCTGGATCGCCTCCTCGATGTTGTGGGAGACGAGTAGCACCGCGTCCGGCGGCAGTTCGGGGTCGCGCCAGAGCTGGAGGATCTCCTCCCGGAGGCTCTCCGCGGTCAGCGGGTCGAGCGCGCTGAACGGCTCGTCCATGAGGAGCACGGACGGCTCGACCGCGAGCGCCCGGGCGAGGCCGACCCGCTGGCGCATACCGCCCGAGAGCTCCCGGGGGTACGCCTCCTGGAATCCGTCGAGTCCTGTGACCGAGATGTAGCGCTCGACCTGGCTCTTGATCCGCTCGGGGGGCCAGGCGAGGGCGTCGAGGCCAAACCCGACGTTCTGGCTGACCGTCAGCCACGGGAAGAGCGCGAAATTCTGGAAGACCATCGCCATCTTCGAGCAGACGCCCTCGACCGGGGCGTCGCGAAAGTAGACCCGGCCCTCCGTTGGGCGGTCGAGGCCTTGAATGAGGCGGAGCAGCGTCGATTTTCCACAGCCCGAGGGTCCGACGATCGCGAGGAAATCCGAATCCGCGACGTCGAAGGAGATGTCGTGCATGATGTTGATCGAGCCGTGCCGGCCGGCGAACGACTTGTCGATATGCTCGACGCGGATCAGCGCCATCGCGGTCCTCCCGGCCCGACGAGCAGCCCGTCAGTCGTAACGGTACTTCTCGACCGCTCGCCGGTAGAGCGGTTTCCATATGAGTTCGTTGATGGCGACGACCGCGGCGACGAGCGTGAGGATCGCGGCGGCGAGCAACGGGTAGCCCGCGTTCCCGAGCTCCGCACCGATGTCGATCGACCGCCCGATCCCGAGCAGGCTCAGCACGTGGCCGTTGCCGGTGACGTACTCGGCGACGATCAGCGTGTTCCAGCCACCGCCGAACGCCGTGATCGACCCGGTGATGAGCGCGGGAAAGATCCCCGGCAGCACGACGCGGGTGAACCGCTTCCAACCCTTGAGCCCGAACGAGTGCGCGGCCTCGTCGAGGTCGGGCGGGAGCCCGCGGATGCCCGAGAGGACGTTGAAGAACAGGTACCAGAGCATGCCCGTCATGAGCATCAGCACCGCCGCGCCTTCCTCCGAGATGTAGGGGATGAGCACGAAGATGATCACCGGGAACAGCGCGGTCGCCGGGAACGACGCGATCACCTCGACCACCGGCATGCCGAACCGCGAAGCGCGCGAGCTCCGCGCGAGGTACATCGAAAGCGGGAGAGCGATCGCGAGGCAGATCGCGTAGGCCGCCACGACCCGGAGCGCCGAGGCGCCCATCGCGACCGGCAGCTGCTCGATCTGCGCCGCCACGCTCGGGAGGATCGGCCCGGTGAGGACATGGAACACGCCGACCACGAGGAAGATCAGCATCAGCCAGGCGAGGACGAGCACCGTGCCCACCCCGATGTAGGACAGGGCGTCGCGGCGACGCGCCGACTTGAGGACCGGCCGGGTCGCGAATCCCGCGAGCTGGACGAACGGCGTGCTGATGCGGCTCGCGGTGGTCAGAACCCCGCGGCGTACGTACTCGGCGGCCCGGGTGAAGCGTCCCGAGGAGTCGGCGGTGACGATCGCCCCGCTCTCGCCCGACGGCGCGGTGTCGTACCGGAACCGCTCCGCCCATCGCCCGAGCGGCCGCCAGACCGCGAAGTCGAGGAGCGCGATGACGAGAACGAGCACCACGATCCCGGCGAGGAACTTCGTCGAGGCGGCGCTCTCGGCGGCGTAGTAGAGGTAGCTGCCGATCCCGGGAAGGACCTGGTTCGTGTTGGCCGCGAAGATCTCGGCCTCGACCAGGAAGAACCACCCGGCGGTCCACGAGAGGACCGTGTTGTAGACGAGCCGATTGATCGTCGCCGGGTACAGCACGCGCCGGAACAGGAGGAGGCCCCGCGCCTGGAACGTCTCCGCGGCCTCCTTGAGGTCCGCGGGCAGCGTCTTCAACGACTCGTAGACGCCGAAGACCATGTTCCACGCCATCGAGGTGAAGATCAGGACGACCGACGCGAGGTTCACGCCGGGCCAGCTCCCCGGCGTCAGGGATGCGAAGACGATCAGGGCGACCGGGAAGAATCCGAGGATCGGGATCGACTGGAGGATGTCCAGGATCGGGATCATCACCCGCTCGCCCGTACGGTGGGTCGCCGCGTAGTACCCGTAGGAGAGGGCGAACGCGAGCGAGAGCCCGTAGGCGGCGAGCATCCGCAGGAAGGAGTAGCTCACGTCGACGAGCGCCGTCGGCAGGTACGCGGCGAAACTGCCGAGCGACAGTCCGACCGTCGCCGACAGCACGACGGTCGCGAGCACCGGCACCGCGACGTAGATCGCGGCCGAGCGCGCCGCGGACGGGCGCCAGCGAGGGTCAGTGCCCGAGCCCGAGATCGCCGGCGCCGCACCCTCGTCCGTGCGGTTCGTTCCCGCTTGCGTCATGCGACCTCCGGGGCATGGACCGGGTGCGGACTGCCTCGACATATTTGTGGCGTTTGGTCGGTCGCGGTCCG
>JASHWZ010000009.1 GCA_030043865.1 Thermoplasmata archaeon
GCGAGCGCTCCTGCAGCATACCGACGACCGCGTCGCGGCCGAGGTGGCGCTCGATGAAGTCGAACGCCGTCAGTGACATCTGGGTGTAGGCCTGGGGGAAGAGGTCCGCGGACCGACCGCTCAAGCGGAAATGCACCGCCGGCCGGCCGACGCTCTCCCGGGCGTACGACCGCTCGACCAGTCCCTGGTCCTCGAGCGCCGCGAGGTGGTGGAGCGCCGCCACCTTCGAGATCTTCCGGGCCTCAGCGATCTCGGTCAGCGAGAGGTCCGGGTGCTGCTTGAGGAGCAGCAGGAGCCCCCGCTTTGCCGAAGAGAACCCTCTCGGTTCGGCGCTGTCTCCGGTCGGCATCGAGCCTCCGGACGGCCGGCGCATTTATACACTTTAGACTTAACAAAGTTAACGTCGCGCGCCCGACGGCCGTTCACGCCGTCGCGACGGGGGCCGGCGTCCGGAGCACGAGCCCGATCGCGCCCCGTACGACCAGCGCGACGGCGACCACGAGCGGCACGAGGACCAGGTCTCCGCCCGGCCAGGCGACGCCGGCCGCCTCTCCCGCCCAGAAGATCGCGAACGAAAAGAGCAGGGACGTGCCGCCGAGCCTCAGCCACGGCACCTTGATCCTCCGGATCCGGTCGTGGACGAGGGCCGCCGCGACCACGAGCACCGCCGCGCCGACGATCGCCCCCACGAGCGCGGAGACGCCGTAGCCGGCGGCCGCGAGCGCGAGCAAGACGATGACGGCCTCGGTCGTCTCGACCGCCCCGACGGAGAAACCGCCGCCGAACTGGGCGACCCGATGGGCGACGCTCCCCTCCGCGGCGCCCGTCGACGCCGGGAAGCGCGAGCGCCGATAGGCGCGGACCGTCCCGCGAAACAGGAACCCGCCGAAGGCGGTGAGGACGACCGCGGAGACCCAAAGGAGGTCCCCCCGGGGGAACGCCACGAGGAACGCCCCGAACCCGATGGCGATCGCCGCGACGAGCGCCGCCCCACCAGCGGCCCCGAGCGCCGCCGGCCGCACCGACGAGCGGTCGGCGCTGAGTGCGAACACGAGCGCGACCACCTCGGTCATCTCGAGAAGGGTGATCAAGAAGGCGACCACGAGCGCGGGGACGTACAGGTCGAGCATGCCCCCGCTCCGGTCGGGGTCACCCGAGGCCCGCGCCGCAGCTGGGACAGCGGCGGAGCATCGCGTTGGCCAGGTTCCCGCAGTAGCTGCAGCGGATCATCACCGGCGGCCCGGCGTTGCTGGCGAACCGCGCACGCTGGCGGGCAAGAAGCCAGCGCGTCGTCTCCTCGCGGCGGCGGTTCCACGCGGCCCGCCCGGACTCCATCGCGGCGGAGATCTCCGCGGCGACCGACGCCGGGTCGCGCACCGCGAACCGGCCGACCTCCCCGGAGTCCCCGTGCTCCTCGGCGAGCTGGACGAACCGACCGAGAAGGACCTCGGGCGGACGGAAGTTGTAGAAGAAGAACACCGGGCCGAAGTGCCACGGGCGCGGCGGGAACAGTTCGTGGGCCCTTGAGACCCCGAAGCAGCGAAGGTTCGTGAGCACCAGGTAGCCGAGCGCCGTTCTCCACGTCGAGCGCACTCTCTCGCCGTCGATCCAGTCGACCGCGACCCAGGCAGCGACGGGCATCGGGTCGGGCTGCGTACCACCGAACGGGAGTCCCGGACCCGCCTCGGCCGGAAGTGCCACGACTCGAGCGTAGGGTCGTCGGGAGATTACTCCTCGTGTACCCCGCGGCCGAGGTCCCGGGAACGGCGTAACCCTTACAGGGCCCGCTCCCCTCAATCCCGACGATGGCCGCGACCGAGCCGTCGGCGAGGGGCCGGCGGCGAGCGACGAGCGGTACCAGTACGGCGGCCGTCGTGCTGGCCGCGGGTACCTCCTCTCGAATGGGGCGGCCGAAGGCGCTCATCCCCGTCGGCGGACGACGCTTGCTCGAACGGACGCTCGACAACCTCCGGCAGGGCGGGGTCGACACGGTCGTGGTCGTGCTGGGCCACCGGGCGAGGGAGATCCGGGAGGCCGTCGACCTCTCGGGAACGACGGTCGTCGAGAACCCCGAGTACGCGGAAGGGATGGCCAGCTCGCTGCGCGCGGGCGTTCGCGCTATCGGGGACCGGGCCGCCCATGTGATGGTCGTGCTCGCGGACCAGCCGTTCGTCCTTCCCGATACGATCCGCCATCTCGTGGGAGACGCCGCGCAAGGACACGGTCGGATCTTCGTGCCGACGTACAAGGGCGTCTGGGGCAACCCGGTCGTGTTCGCGACGTCGCTCGCCGGCGAGGTCGAGACGATCCACGGGGACATCGGGTGCCGCGCGAT
Organism: Thermoplasmata archaeon; assembly: GCA_030043865.1. GTDB lineage: Archaea > Thermoplasmatota > Thermoplasmata > Lutacidiplasmatales > UBA184 > Lutacidiplasma. Next base: position 2,336 of record JASHWZ010000009.1, read on the forward strand.
CTTTCCCAACCACACCGCCGAGATCCGGGAGGTGCCCGTCGACGACCCGGGAACGCTGGTCGACGTCGATACCGAGGAGGAGCTCGGCGCACTGGAGAGCGCTCTCGCCGGTGGCGCACCCCTGCGCGAGCTGCTCGACCGGCTGTCCGAGCCACGCTGGGCGCTGCACGCCGCGCCCGAGGAGCATCCGATCCCCCGCCGCCTCTACCGCCGTCCCGACGTCCCGGCGCTCGCGCACGAGCTCCGAGCGCAGGGGGTCCCGTTCGCCCTCGCGACCGTGGTGCGGGTCGTGCGCCCGACGTCGGGCCGACCGGGATACCAAGCGGTGATCCGGGAGGACGGCTCGCACGTCGGCTGGGTCGGGGGCGCCTGCACCGAGCACCTCCTCGTGACCGAGGCGCTCGAGGCGCTCCGGGCGGGCACGCCACGCCTCCTCAGGGTGACGCCCGAACCGGGCGCGTACCCCGCCGAGGAGGGAGTCGTTAACCACGCGATGACGTGTCAGAGCGGAGGCACCGTGGAGATCTTCATCGAGCCGAACCGCCCGAAGCCGACCCTCCTCGTGGTCGGCGACTCCCCGGTGGCGACGAGCCTCGCGGCGCTCGGCCCCCTGCTGGGGTACCGGGTCGTCCTCGTCGCGCCCGGGGTCGAAGCGTCCGAGCTTCCCGAGGTCGACGAGCTCGTCGGGGACCTCGAAGAGATCATGCCGAACCTGTCGCCGACGACGTACGCGGTGGTGGCGAGCATGGGGAAGTACGACGAGAGTGCGCTCTCGCAGGTCGCGCGGGCGCCCGTGGCGTTCGCCGGGCTCGTCGCGAGCCGCAAGCGCGCCCAGTCGGTGTTCGCGAGCCTGAAGGACGACGGGGTCACCGACGAGCAGATCGCCCGCATCCACAACCCCGCGGGCGTGGACGTCGCGGCCGAGACCCCCGAGGAGATCGCGGTGAGCATCC
>JASHWZ010000104.1 GCA_030043865.1 Thermoplasmata archaeon
GGGACTACTCGAGACGAACTGCGACACGTCGCGTCCTCCCGGCCTCCCGATATCCCCCGCCCGCCATCTCGACTTCCTCCCCGGCGTACTTCGTGAAGACGTCCTGCAACGTCGCGTCCGGGGCGCCCAGACTCGCTTTGAGGGCGGCGGGCGTTCCCAGCGCCACGACCTTCCCGCGATGCATCACGGCGATCCGCTCGCAGAGCCGGTCGGCCTCCTCCATGTAGTGCGTCGTGAGCATCAACGAGGTCCCGTAGTGCCCGCGCAGCCGCTCGATCTGCTCCCAGACCGCGTCGCGCGCGAGCGGGTCCAACCCGACCGTCGGCTCGTCGAGGAACAGCACGCGGGGCCGGTGCATCAGGGCCTGCGCGATCTCGAGCCGGCGGATCATCCCGCCCGAGTAATTCTTGACGAGCTCGTTGGCGACCCCGGAGAGCCCCATGAACTCGAGCGCGTCCCGAATGCGGGACTCTCGCTCCTCACGGGGGATCGAGTACAACCGTGCGAACACCCAGAGGTTCTCGTACCCGGAGACCTGCGCGTCCGCCGAGATCAGCTGCGGCACGTAGCCGATCGATCGTCGGACGTCGGCGGGGTCCCGCCGCAGGTCGAACCCCGCGACCGTGGCATCGCCGGAGCTCGGCGGAAGCAAGGTCGTGAGCATTTTGATCGTCGTCGTCTTGCCGGCACCGTTCGGGCCGATCAGGCCGAAGATCTCGCCCGGCTGGACGCCGATCGAGAGCTGGTCGACCGCGATGAACTCACCGAACCGGCGGGTGAGCCCGCGAGTCTCGAGGATCGGCGTCGGCGACGGAGTAGACATCCAAGACCGCCTCGCGAAGACCCCGCGCTAATATTGTTGGCTCACGCCGCCGCGCCGCGCGGCGCGATCGACGTCCGTACCGACACGTTAAACGGTCCAGCGCGAACGGGTTGCGCCCTCCCTGTACCGCGGCTTCGGACTGTCCACTTCCCTCGAGAGGCACGGCCGGCAAGGCAAACTCGAATATCCGCGGCGGACGTTCCCTGGGCCGCACCGTGAGCGTCACGCCTCGCGCCCGTCGGCAGCTGGTCCGTCGACTGCGGGACTCCCCCGAGCCGTCGATCCGCTGGCGAACCCGCGTCCGTGTGCTCGGTGAATCGCGCGAGCGTCCGGGGATTCGCTCGCTCGAGCGGGAAGTTCGGCGGTCCGACCTCGTCGACCGACTGCTCACGCGCGCACGCCAGCGATTCGTGGAGGGGAGCCACGGCGGGGTCTACCGGTACTGGCAGGGGATCCACTGGGCGCTCGCGGCGCTGGCCGACATCGGCTATCCGGACGGTGACCCCTCGCTGCGCCCCGTGCTCGCGCGGGCGCTCGACATGTGGTCGGAACCGTCGTACGACCGAACCGTCCGAACGACCGCGGCCTCGATCCGCACGGTCCGCTCGGGGGTCCCGTTGCTGAACGGCCGGTACCGTCGATGCGCCTCGCAGCAGGGGAACGCGCTCCTCTACGCTTCCCGCCTCGGCGCGGGCGCAGCGCCGGCCGGTCACCTCGCCGAGCTGCTGGGCCGCTGGCAGTGGGACGACGGCGGCTGGAATTGCTCGAGGTCGCCCACCGCGCACGTCTCCTCGTTCATGGAGACCCTCACCCCGATGCGTGGGCTCGCGGCGTACGCCGCGGTCAGCGGTTCCGAGTCGGCCCGCGCGACGGCCGTCCGTGCCGCGGAGATCTTCCTCGAGCGTCGACTCTTCCGGCGGCGGAAGGACGGACGGGTGATGCGGCCCCGGTTCCTCGAACTCCACTACCCGCTCTACTGGCACTACGACGTGCTGGGGGGACTCAAAGGGATGGCCGAGGTCGGTCGGATCGGGGACCCCCGCTGCCGCGAGGCGCTCGACTGGCTCGAGGAACGGGAGCTGCCCGGCGGCGGTTGGCCCGCCGACGCGCGGTTCTACCGAGTCTCCGACTCGTACAAGTTCGGCGCGGAGTACGTCGACTGGGGCGCGCCCTCCCGGGTGGCGGCGAACGACTGGGTGACCACCGACGCCCTGTTCGTGCTCGCCGCCGCGGGTCGAACCGCGGGATGAAACGGCTCGCGAACGAGCGTTTCCCTTCGGGCCGTCGCGGACCTCAAGAGGGGGCCTCGGTCTAGCAACGAAGGTCATGAGCGCCAAGTTCCAAGTCGTGATCGACTGCAAGGACCCGGTCCGAATGTGCGCCTTCTGGGCGAGCGCGCTGGGCTACGAGCCCGAGCCGCCCCCGGCCGGTTTCGCTTCGTGGGACGACTACTGGGTCGACCTCGGGTTGCCGCAGAGCGAACAGCAACCGACGCCCGACCGACTGATGGACCCCTCCGGCCGGGGACCCTCGATCTGGTTCCAGGTGGTCGACGAACCGAAGGTCGTCAAGAACCGCGTTCACTTCGACCTCGCCGCCGGCGGGGGCCGTGCGGTCCCGCTCGCAGTCCGGAAGGAGCGCGTAGAAGCGGAGGCCGCCCGGCTCGTAGGCCTTGGGGCCCGGCGGGTCGAGGCGTACTCCGAGGAGGGGGTCGATCACTACGCGGTTGCGATGCGGGACCCGGAAGACAACGAATTCGACATCAATTGAGCCGGGAGCGCTTCGTTCGCATCGCGGCGCCGACCGGTTGGTCACACGAGCAGGGCCCACAGCGCCGGATCGTCGAGCCGATCGAAGGTGGGCACCCCCACTCGACCGGCCGCCTCCCCCCCACCGTCGCGACCGGCGTCGTCCTCGAGCTCGGTCCGTAGACCCGTGTAGAGGACGGCGCCGAAGCCCGCACGAAGCGCACCCTGCACGTCGCGGTCCCACCGGTCCCCGATGTGCACGATCGCGCCGGGACTCAGGCCGAGCCGCTTCGTCGCTTCGCGGAAGATCGCCGGGTCGGGTTTCGCGCGGCCGACCTCGCAGGAGGTAACGATGTGCCGGAACCGGAGACGGGTGCGCGCGCGAAGGAACTCTTGCCAGCTCTCCTCCGGGCGCGCAGTATCCGAGATAGCGATCACGGGGATGCCGTGAGCCTCCAGCCGGGCGACGAGCGTCTCGGCCTCGGGGTTCGCCCGCGGAATGTCTTGATCGAAACCGATCCGGGAGTAGGCCCGACCGAGCTCGGGAAGGGGACGGGTCGGCCGGGCGCCGAGGGCCTCCGCGTAGCGCGCGAGCAGGTCGAAGGGGTCGACCTCGATGGGGTCCCTCCCGTCGGCCCCGATCCGACCGACGACCGTTCGTTCTGCCCGCTCCAGTTGCTCCCGCGAGACTCGGGAACCTTCCCGCGTCGTGAAATGCTCCCGCAGAAAGTCCCGTCGGGCCTCTCCCAGTCGCTCGGTCTCGTCGGGTCGCTCGATGAGGGAGGTCGACCAAAGGTCGAGCGAGACCGCTGCGAAGCGCTCGTCCCGGGCCATACCGAGCGATCTCGTCCGATTTTACAAAGCCTTCCCCGGGCGGAGGCTACCGAGCTCACGGGTACTCGTCCCCGGACGGGTGGTTGAATCGAACGCGTGCCTCAGACTCGAGCGCTAACCCGACGTTTCGCCGGAGCTTCGCATCCCGGGTACGCCGCCGCGCGGTAGACTGGTGAGATCTCGGAGGTTAGAGCCACACGCAGCAACCGGTCGGGTGTCACCCCGCCCGGGCCAGCTCGTGGTAGCCAGCACCCTTCTGGTTCAGGCCCTCGGTCCGTATCGAACGCACGGTTCGGCTGTGCCCGGGATGCCCGGCCCGGTGCTCGAACCGGTAGGGCCCCATCTCGGCAGTACGAGCCAGCCGATCGCCGGCCCACCGTCCCGCTCAGTAGGTCTCCAGTATCAAGCCGGAAACTCGGGCGAAGTCGGCGTCCCGGGTCAGGAGCTGCGCGTGATGGTGCTTGGCCGTGGCCGCGATGAGAAGGTCGAGAGTACCGACCGGTTGGCCGCGTCGCAAGCACTCACCGCCCAAACGGGCGGCCTCCACCGCGATGGGCTCCGTGACGTCCAACACTTCCAGTTCGGCGACAAACCGAAGCGCTTGGTCCAGCCGCCTTCCGCCCTGGTGGAACGCGCCTGCGAGGAACTCGGTTAGCGCCGGTGCCGGGATGGCCAAGCGATCGCCCTGGGCCGATAGGTCCTCGGCCTTCCGGAGCGCCCGGGGTTCCCCGTTCGCAAAGTCGATGCAGAAGGCCGAGTCCAGGCACTTCACGGAGTGCCCCACCTCTTCCGGATCTTCTCGGCTCGCCGTCGGTCGCCCTCCCGGAGGTCCGAGTACGCGCGGTCGAGCTCGCGACGCTCTTTGGGAGTCATGTCCTTCCACATCCCTCCGAACGACGTGATCGGTCGGCGCGGCCTTGCGAGTCGCTTGACCGCATCGCTGAAGCTCTCATCGGGGTGCTTCTGACGCTTCAGCAGGTCGTACGCCTCGGTGTCCAATGCAACGGTCTTCGTCGCCACGGCCGAATATGGGGGATATGTAGATTAAACATGTTGCTCTTACATGAGCCGGTAGTACGGCCCTCGGACGTCCTCGCGCGGGACGAGGCCGCCGGCACGCCACCGCCTCGACGGTCGGACCACGTCGTGGGGTCCGATCGGGTTCTCATGGCCCACCGAGCTTCGAGATAAGGGGGGTGTGACCGCACGAAGTAACCGTGCAGGTTTCACCCCGGGCAGGCCAGGTCGCGGTGGTAAGCCCCATTCCGCTTCCGGCAGCCGTCCACAGTGCGCTCTCCTCGGGAATCGGGCAAGGCCACCCACCCCCCCTCCCGAGACGCTCTCGAGGAGATTCCTGCTTCTCTGGGGAACGCGCTCGCGCACGCCGATCGGAGCGCCCCGACGGAGCGTCGGGTATCGGGCGCGCGGGCGGTCCGTCAGTAGGTCTCGACGGACAGACCCCGAACACGCGCGAACGCACGATCTCGCGTCAGAAGGCTGTGGCCATGTCGGAGCGAGACGGCGGCGACGAAGAGGTCCGCGGCGCTGAGCGGCTCACTTCGGGGGGAGAGCTCCGAGCCGATCCGACCGGCGAGCCGGCACGACTCCCAGTCGAATTCGAGCCAATTGAGGGACCAGAGGAACTCCTCGGCCGCGCGAAGGTGCCGAGGCTCCCCGCCGCTCGCTCCGACGAGGGTTTCCGATGCGGCGGATGGGCTGATGCAGACCACCGATCGGTCCGATTCGAGTCGCCGGAAGCGCTCGACGGCCGCGGGGTACCCATTCAAGAAATCGACGACAAACGTCGTGTCCAAACCGACCATGACGTCAGCCGCCCTTGCGACGCGGAGGGCGCCCCAGCTCCTGACGGGACCGATCGTCGCTCCATGCGAGCCACTCTCGGAACTCTTTCATGCGCTCTGGCGGGAAATCCTTCCAGACTCCCGCGAACTCTAGGAGGGAGGGTCGAGAGCGGGTCAGGCGACGGACCACGTCGCTGAAGCTCTCTCCGGCGGCCTTGCGCGCCCGGAGCGCCTCGTACGCGTCCTCGGACAACGTGACGGTGCGCACTGTAATCAACGTGTTACTATCAACATGTTAGATACAGTTGACTGGAGAGACTCGCCTCGAGAGCGGGGGGCGCGCGAGGGCCCGGAGTAACACGGACCGGTCGCGACGGTGGCTCCCTTTGAGCGGAGAATCGGGCGCGTCGCAGTTACTCTCGCTGGCCGCCTACGCGTGCGAGACGCCGCGACACTGGTTCGGTAGGATAACCGGCCGAGGGTTAGCTCGGCCGGGCCAGGTCGTGGTAGTAAGCCCCATTCTGGTTCAGGCAGCATTCGACTGCGCGCTCTCCTCGGCGGTCAGGGGAACGCCTCACACCGCCGCTCAGGGCTTGCTTCCGGGGAGACGGCCGTTTCACCAGATCCCGATGGAACCTCCGGTGCGACACCTTCACCGTACCATCGGGCTGTGTCGTTGCTGCTCCGGAGCTCGGACTCTCGCCCGTCGGGTTCCCACCCGACCCCGTGTTCCCCGAAGTGGGGACTTTCCTCAGCGGCCGGCCGTCGCCGGCTCGGTCCACCGTCAGCTGCCCTCCACCTCCTGGCGACAGGCGCACGCCCGCCCGAGGGGAAAAACCCTCGTGTGCCCCACCGGGAAGGTGGATGAACCCGGGTGCGGTCGGCCCGCCGTGCCCCCTTCGACTCCGGACCGTGGTCGAGATTCGCCCCCCAGCCTGATCCCGTGCCTCTTGCTCCAGAAGGGGCGGGTCTGCCTTCCGGGCCCCGAGGGACCCCGGCCGGCCGCC
>JASHWZ010000105.1 GCA_030043865.1 Thermoplasmata archaeon
CGCATCTTAGTCCACGAAGCTCGGCATCGTTAGAGCGCAACTCTGCACCCAACCGACCCCCCTCGCGACCCCGCGAATCGGACGCCGGACCCGCTAGAATCTCTCGTCGTGGTCTCGAATGTCCCGGTGCGTCGATGGCATGCGCTCGAACATACCCCGGGAAGTACCGAACGGTCTCACGGGTACCAAGTGTACGACCCCGTGCTTCACCACTACCGCTGGTTTGTCCCCCGGTCGGATGCGAAGCTCCTTCCGTACGCTTAGCGGAATCACGATTTGAAACCTAGAGGATACAGAGACCGTCACCATCGTTATCCTAACCAACGACCGATTGGTCGATCCACATTTGGATTGAGGAGGACGACCCCCGTGGTTCAACGACGCGCCTGCGGCAATCCGCCGAGCGGCGGAACGAGACGGCTAGCGGTCGAATTGGAACCGCCGGTGGCTCGACCCCTGCATATGGACTCGCAGGCTGCAATTCGGACTACAACCACTTGAACGACTCCGCCCGACAGTATCGTGGGTCCATCGCACGATGTTTAAATATATTAAAATAGTAAGATTTATCGATGGCTCTATGCGTGCGGTGCGGTCTCGCCTGGAATCCGCGAACCGACTCGCCCGCTCGATGTCCGAACTGTAAATCCGTCCGATGGAACGAGCCACGCCGTCACCGCCGCGGATCGGGACTCGGGATATCGGAGACAATCGGGATGAAACGAGAGTCGCTCGTCCTTCTCGCGTCACGTCACGGGCTTTACAACCTCCGGGTCTTCGGTTCGGTGGCTCGAGGAACCGCGGATTCGAGAAGCGACCTGGACTTGCTGGTAAACGTTGATGACAAGCTGAGAGGTTTTCAGGCGTTCTCGGCCCTCGCGGATTTCATGCGAGACGCCTCTCGGTTGTTAGGACGTTCCGTCGATGTGCACACCCCAGGCTCATTCGCCCGAGGCTCGCCGGCTCTCAATGAAGCGGTCGCGCTATGAGGGAAGTGCGCCCGTACCTCAACCATATCATCGGAGCGATCGATCGAATTCGAGACTACACGTCTGAAGGGTTCTCGGCGTTCGTCGCGTCGCAAAAGACTCAAGACGCGGTCATCCGTCAACTGGAGATCATCGGCGAAGCAACTCGACGAGTACGCGACGCAACCGCAACGCGGGTTCGTCAGTCCACTCGAGAGAATCCGTTCTTTCTGGAGCACCCCTTAGTACCCTGGAAGGCGATGATAGATTTTCGGCAGCTCGCACAGCATGAGTACGAGAGGCTCGACCTTGACCTCGTATGGCAGGCGGTCCTAGAGCTGCCGGCCATTCGGCGTGCGCTTCTGGCCATCCGAAACGTCCCGTAGCGAAGCGCTCTTGGAAGTCGACCCGGCCGTGGTGTCGGCGGGCTTCGCGAACGAGGCCACTAGCAGAGACCCGCGGACCTACCAAATCCGAGGCCCCCACTACACTCCTAAGCTGCCACGGGCAGCCGTCGCGGACCCTCCCAGCCCTCGGGGTATCGTCTCTGCGCAATTGGCTAAACTGAATCCCAGGATCCATCCTTGGCCTGACCACCGCCGCGATAGATATCGCGCGGCGTCGGTCGGACGAATCCGAACGTCAACACTCGCTGCATTTGGGATTGCAGACAGGATTACTGCGCGCGACCAGCCGCTCTCAGAATGATGGAGGTCGAAACCATGAAGCGTTTCCCTTCTCGGGGCGAAGTTGGTGCATCGTCACGCCGTTACTGAACGTCCAAGAACGGATGGGCCGCAAGTTCCGCTGACGACGGAGTGGACCGAACAGTCGGTCCGGCCCCTGTCCGACGATGATCGGTACAACCGAGAGCAAGTACTCATCGACCAAATTGCGTTCGATCATGGCACGGGGAAAGGCGACGCCCCCCGGGATCAGCATGTTCTTTCCGGGCATTCTCTTTAGTCGGCGAATCTCGCGCGTGAGGTCGCCCCTGGCTATCGTCGTGGGTTGCCATTTCGCTGTACGCAATCGTCGCGAGAAGACGACCTTGGGTGTCTCGTCCAGAAAGCGGGCCGGTTCTCGCCAGTCCGTCGGCGTGGACGGATCCCGGGCCGCCTTCGGCCAGAAGGTCTCGAATTGCTTGTACGTCCCCCGGCCCAGCAGTAGGGTATCGACCTTGCCGGTCCCCGCGCCGGTCTCTTCGAGGGCCTTCTCCAACTCGTCCGAGTAGGTCCGATCCGCGAGCGGGATGAACCCGGTCTTACTGTCGGCGTAGCCGTCGAGGGTAGTGTGCATCTGCAGCACGACGTCCCGCATGCGTCTCGACTGGGAGAGCGAACGGCCCAGACTATTTCATTGCTCTCGGGTTTGTCTCGGTGGGCGCGGGTTCAAGCGGTTGCACTCGGCCCTCAGATCGGCGCGGGGGATCTCCCGGCCAGCCGGTACGATTCCCCCCCGAACAGTATTGCCAAAATGGAGCCGACGATTCCGAGGACGGCCCACCCTTCCATCGCATAGAGGGCTGCGTTACTTTGACCCGCCAGCAGGAACAACGTGCCGGCGATCGTCGCACCCAGTGCCGAAAGCGCCGCGAGACCGATCGAGGCCTTGGCTACGTTCCGATACGGGCGGGCCAGCACCGCGGCCCCATAGATCGCTGCACCGAGCGTGACGAGGGCGAGCCCGATGTGGCTCGCGAGCGTGATCGGAAGGTAACTGCTCTCGAGGGCGAGGGATCCCCCCACCGCCGCCGTGAGAAGAAACAGGACCAGGACGAGAATCCCCCACCGACGCAAGGACCACCCAGGAAGGTCTCGAGGGACGGGCGGGGTAGATGCTACGGTCATGACTCCGATGCACCCGTGGTGAGGCAGATAACGGTGACCGCCCCGAGAGCATAGGCAACCCGAGCGACCGGAAACTGTGTCTCGGTCATCCTCACTAGGTCGTGGCGGGCGAGGGGCGGACCCCAGTTCTTGCGCACCCGCGTCCGAGCAACTCGAGGCTGGATGCAACGGAGGCGCGGCCCGCGGCGTTCGAGTCTACGGAGAAGGGTCCTGGATCCGACCAACCGCGTGCCCCCAGTCGATCCAACTTTCTATCGGCGCCGGGACATCGAGCTGCCAGAGGAGGGCGTTCAGCTCCCCGCGATGCTGGAGCTCTTCCTCTACGAGGTGCCAGAGCACGTCTCGAATCGGGATGTGACAATCGTGACTCGAACCCTTCCCCGCTTGTCGAAAGATCGTGCGCGCAAGTTCCGCCTCGGTGAGTTCCGCCATGACCCGAGTAATCTGAGCCTGAACGTACGCTTCGTCGTTCCTCAGCGACTCGACGGTCGTGGGAGCCGTCGGGTCTCCTTCTTGCGGCGGAAACTCGAATCTCGCCACTCCCTTTATCCAGAAGTACAGCGCGCCCTGAGAGTGCTCAAAGATGTCGAGAAGGCTGGGAAAAGAGGCACCGCGGTCCCGCGTGAGCTCCGCGGGCGGCAGTCTTGCGAACGTCTCCAGATATCCGCGACGACTATGCGCCAGGTAGGCGAACCACGCCCGGAAGGACTCAATCTCGGACGCCATTCGATTCCCGATGGGCTTCGCCGCTACTCCGCGTCCTTGAGCAGCGCACCGAACGAATCCTGCCGCTTTATCTTGCCGTTTTCCAGCTCGAAAATGTTGCAGAAACGGACGTTCAACCGGCTCCCGTCCTTCCGGGTCACATGGCACACGCCCTCCGCAATCACCACGTTGCCCTCCTCGGTCATCCTCGTGACCTC
>JASHWZ010000106.1 GCA_030043865.1 Thermoplasmata archaeon
TCCCTTGGACCTGGCTGCTCGGAGGCCTGATCGCGGGGGCGCTCGTGGTGTTCGTCGTCTTGCTCGCGACGCGACGCCGGACCGAGCCGGAGGAGGGCGTCGCCGACGAAGGTCCCTCGGGTCCTCCTCCGGGTTCCACGGGCGGACCCCCGTGACGTGCCGCTAGTCGACACCCATCCCCGGCGACTTGATAGGGGCACATCCGGGCGAGTGCCCTGTCCGCCCACGGGCGCGGGACTTCGTTGGACCCCGGACCGGCTCCCCCGGCACGACGGAAGGCGAGGTCGAAGCTAGCGGCTCGCTCGATACGCCCGGAGCTGCGAGCGATTGACGAACAGAAGGATCACGCCGGCCAGGATCAGCACGAATCCCACGTTACCGACCGCGGGGATCACGAACCCGGACCATACGGATCCGGTGGCCGCCGTGGACAGACGGCCGGCCACGAAGAGGACCAGAAAGACCAGGAACAGCGCCGCCCCGGTGGCAAGCACCGCGAGACCCTGTCGAAGGTCGCGCCTCCAGGCGAGGCGGAGAGCGGAGTCGTCCACGGAGACGTTCTTCGCGTCCATCGGCACCGACATGGTAGTACAGCGGGAGGGCCCTTGAATACTCTCGGATGGGGCGTGGGAGGTCGAGCGGGGGCCGCGGGTCACCCGACCGCTTGCCGCACGAGTGCAGCGATCCTCGCTTCGTCGACGGGCGTCAACGCCTTCACGGCGAACTGGACGGCCCACATCGGGCCATCGTCTAGGTTCGCGCTGTCGTTGAAGCCGAGCGTCAGGTACCTCTCCCCGAAGACGTTCGGTCCGCGGAAGAAGCAGACCACCTCCTTCTCCCTCGCGTACGCCGGCAGACCGTACCACGTTCTCGGAGAGAGCGACGGGGCGTTCGCCCGGATGATCTCGTGAAGGCGTGTGGCGATCGTCCGGTAAGGCTCGGGCATTGCCTCGATCTTCGCGAGCACGGCGCTCTCTCCGCTCGTCGCGGCGGCCGGCCGGGAGCGACCTTTCCTACGTTGGGAAGTCATCCGAGCGTCCTTCCGCGGTCGGGTCATGCCTACGGCTCCCGGTGGGGAGGTTCTTCGATTCCTCATATCCCTTGAGCTGCCGAGGGGCTGCCGCCGGGGCAAGGTCCGTGGGCTCCGGCGCCGCTCCCTTCAAGCCACCCCGCCGTTTCCGGGTGGGGGTCCCCGAAGATGCGCACGGAACTCGAGTCGATCCGACAGTGGTACGCCTACAATGCCGTCGCCCGCCAGGGATACTTCGCGACGCTCTCGAAACTCCCTCCGGACGAGTTGACCAAAGACCGCGGCGCTTCGTTCCCGACCCTGCTCGACATCCTCGGTCACTCGATCGGGGGCATCGAGACGTGGATCGTTCGAATGTCCGCCCTCAACGGAACGAAATTCTCCGGTTACGATGGGCCCGACCCCCAGACGCTGGACGACGTTCGAAACTACGAGCGCGTCGTCCAGGGGTACGTCGACGAGTTCCTCGCCCGGCTCCAGGAAGAGGACCTCGACCGGACGTACCTCGTGCCGAAGCTGCCACCCTGGTGGGACGAGGATTTCACGACCTCGATTCGGGGAACCCTGCTCCACGTGATCGAACACGAGATCCAGCACCGAGGGGAGCTCAACGCGCTGCTCTGGCAGATCGACGTGGACCCTCCGATCATGGACTGGGACGAATTCGAGAAGATCCAGGCCGAGGCAAAGACGCACTGAACGAACCCCCGCGCACGGAGGACGGTCACGGCCCTAGGGGGCCGTCGGGCGAAGCGCGGCGGACTCAACTGGCCCGCTGCTTGAGCGCCGTGTCGTAGAAGCGTAGCGTTTGGTCGGCGATCACGTCCAGGCTCAGGTACTCCCGTGCGCGCTGCCGCAGCTGATCCGAAGTGCGCTTCCAGAGCGCGGGATCGGAGAGAAGCTCCCCGACCCGCTCCGCCAGCTGCGCCGAATTGTCCTCGTCGATCCAGATACCGCTGTCGCCGAGGTGGTCCGGTATGCCCGCTCTTCGCGTGGCGACGACCGGAAGGCCGTTCGCCGCGGCGGTCGCCGCCGGTAGTCCGGCGAAGCTCCCCGTATACGGGAGTACGCAGACGAGGCTCGAGCGGTAGAGCCCGGCCATCTCGTCGATCGAGAGGTGGGGCAGCCACTCGACCTTGTCCGCGACGCCCAGGTCGTGCGCGAGCCGCTGCGCGTCCTGCTGGGCGCGATCGGGATAGTAGCCGTGCACCTTGACGGTTGGGGCCTGGGGACCGAGCCGCTGCTTCAGGATCGAGGTCGCTTCGAAAAGTGGGCGAAGGCCCTTTCCGGACATGAGGTGGTGTCCGCCGTAGAAGACGATTCCCGAGCGTTCGGTATCGGGAAGCGTCTCGGGCACGGGGGTTCCGTGCAAGATCACGTGGATCTTCTCGGGGGGACACTCCGCGCTTGACGAGCTCCTGCCGCATCTCCTCGCAGTGGACATGCACCGCGTCGGCTCGGTCGTACACCGTCGATTTCGCGGGGAACTCCATCAGATAGGCGTCGAGCTCGTGGACGGTGACGACCCGCGCGGAGTTCGACGGCAGGTTC
>JASHWZ010000107.1 GCA_030043865.1 Thermoplasmata archaeon
TCCTCGCGTCGTTCCTGCTCGAGTACTCGTACGTGACCCTCGTCGGCATCGCGGTCGGGACCGGGCTCGCGCTCTGGCTCTACTACAACGCGACCGTGCTGACCCCGACGAGCACCGTGGGCGCGTTCGCGGTCCCGACCCTCACGATCGTCTCGATCGTCGTGGTCGCGTACGTCCTCACGCTCGCCGCGATCGCCGGCCCGTCGTGGAAGGCGGCGAACCTGCCCCCCGCCGAAGCGGTCCGGTACACGGAGTGAGGGCGGCCGGACGAAGGTAGAAATCCCGGCGCGTCCTGCTTCCTCCGCCGAAAGGCGGGGAAGTCCGATGAAGTGCGAGGGGTGCGGTAAGGAGCTCGCGGACGACGCGAAGGCGTGCGACGCGTGCGGTCACAAGGTCGGAGGGGTCCAGCATGCGGTCGGGGAGACGAAGGCCGTGACCGGCAAGATCGGCCGCGGGATCCTGAGCGGCGTGAAGAGCCTCGAGTCCGACGTGAAGAAGGTCGGCAAGAAGAAGGACGCCACGACGGCGGACCCGCCACCGCCTCCCCCGCCGCCACCTCCGCCCCCGCCACCGCCGCCCTGAGCGGGACGCGGGCCCCGAGCCCCTGTGACCCGCACGCATACGCATAAGGCGAGGGGGCGCCCTGGTACGTCCGCGATGAGCGGACGGCGGCACGACGCGGGCGACCCGAAGCGGATCGTGCGCGACGGCTGGAACCACGTCTCCACGATCTACCGTCCCCCCGGTTCCGCGGCGGACGCGTTCCACCACACGAGCGCCGACTACCGCGACTGGCTCGCGCCGTTCTTCCGGATGCTCGCGCCGGGGACCGAGGTCCTCGACCTGGGGTGCGGCTGCGGCGTTCCCGAGGCGGAGATGCTCAGCGCCCGGTTCCGGCTCACCGGCGTCGACATCTCGGACGTCCAGATCGAGCGCGCCCGGCGGCTCCTCCCCGCGGTCCGGTTCGTCCGGGCCGACATGACCCAGCTCGCGTTCCCGGCCCAGGCGTTCGGCGGGATCGTCTGCCTCTACTCCCTCATCCACGTCCCGCTCACCGAGCAGCCCGGCCTGCTCTCCGAGGTCCACCGGTGGCTCCGCCCCGGCGGGCTGTTCCTCGTCACCACCGGCGCGACCGCGTGGACCGGGGTGGAGGAGGGGTGGCTCGGCTCGAACGCGAAGATGTACTGGAGCCATGCCGACATCCCGACCTACGAGACGTGGTTCCGGGAGCGGGGGTTCCGGGTCCTCCGCCGGCGGATCGTCCCGGAGGGCGCCGCGCAGCACGCGCTCTTCCTCGTGCAGAAGGGGACGGCGTCCGCGGGCCCGCCGACCGCGGAGTCCGCCGTCGTCGGGCCCCGGGCGCAAAGTAGAATCTAGTCGAACGCGATGCCGCCCAGGCCGCGGCGGCCCCTCGGGGACCGCCGTCCGGGGTCGGGATGCCGGAGTCCGACATCGCGCGCACCGCCCTCAAGTTCGTCAACGAGATCAACCGGCACGACGTCGATAGCGTGGTCGCGATGCTGTCGGACGACCATCTGTTCGTGGACGGCCTCGGCCAGGAGCTGCGGGGCCGCGATCGGCTCCGCGACGGCTGGCGGGCGTACTTCGCCGCATTCCCGGACTACCACATCGCCGTGAAGGAGTGGTTCCAGAACGGCCGGGTCGTCGCGATGTTCGGGACCGCGAGCGGCACGTGCGCGGTGGGCGAGAGCCTCCCGGCCGAGAACCGCTGGACGGTGCCGGCGGCGTGGCGGGCGGTCGTCCGCGACCACACGATCGTCCACTGGCAGGTCTACACCGACAACGAGCCCGTCCGCAAACGATCGAGCGTACCGCGCGCCTGAACGGGTCCCCGAAGGGGAAGGGGTTCGCTCCGGTCCGACCAGGGGCTCAGTGCATCGCCGACTGGCGGGCGCGGCTCATCTGGTGGAACAGCCACCCGAGGAACGCGAGGAAGATCCCCACGCCGATGAGGGCGTTCCCGAGCGCGAGCGTGTTGAGGTAGTTCGTGAACGAGCTCGCGGTGTCCGCGGTCGCGTACGCGGACTCGGCGACCGCCTGCAGCACGAAGCCGACCAGCAGGAGCACCCCGCCGACGAGCACGAGGATCGCGCCGAAGCTGAGCCACGGCGGGAGCATCGGCCGGTACGGGGCCGGGGGCGCCTGCTGCCAGGTCGGGTACGCCTGCGGGGGGTACCCCCCGGCGTACGTCGGCGGCGGCGGAGGGGCGTTCGGGTCGCTCATCACGGCGGCCGGGGGTGGGTCGGGCATGGTGCAGTATGTGCCCGGACCTAGTATCTGAAGCTACCCGTGCGCGGGAGTGCCCCGGCCCGGCCCTTCCGACGGCCGACCGGCGTCCGACATCAGCGTCCCTGCGGGACCCCGATCCACTTCTGCATCCGATGCAGGTTCGCGAGCGATCCGACGACGATGATCGCGTCCCCGGGCTGGAACTGGAACGTCGACGGCGGGTTCAGGACGGTCAGATACTCCCCGTCGGGTCCCGGGCGGGCGTAGCCGATCACGAGGCAGTCGGACGCCGCGCGCACGAGGGCTTCCGCTTCCCGCAGCGGCTGGCGGGCGACCGGGGTCCGTTCGGTAAGGACGAACTCCTCCATGTCGGCGCCGAACGCGGTGGTAGTGAGGTCCTCCACCATGTTCGCGACCTCCGGCCGGAACGCGGCGTCTGCGCAGAGGCGGCCGCCCATCTCCGCGGGCGATGCGACGTACGTGACCCCCGCTGCCTTGAGCGTCTGCTTCAACTCGGGTCGCGAGACGGAGACGACGATCCGGATCGTCGCGTGCATCGCCCGCACGTTGAGCGCGGTGACGAGCGTTGTCGTATCGTCCCCGGTCGCGACGATCACCGAGTGGGCGCCGGGGACGTTGACCCGCTGCAGGATCTCCTTCTCGCCGGGGGACCCGTAGGTGACGAACAGCTGCTTCTCTTCGGCGAGGTGCCGGAGCGTCGCGACCTCGTTCGCGTCCTCCGTGACGATCGCGACCTTCTCCTCCTGTGCGAGGAGCTCACGGACCGCCGAGCGGCCGACGGGGCTGTACCCGAGCACGACGATGTGTCCGGTCATCCCCGTGCCGAGGGTGCCGAGGAGCCGGTGCTGCGACTCCTCGGAGACGACCGCGATGACGACGGTCACGAGGTACGCGCCGAGGAACACCTCCGTCCCCGCGACACCGATCGTGAACAGGCGCGCCGCGGTCGTCGTCGGGACGAAGTCCCCGTAGCCGATCGTCGCGAGCGTGATCATCGCCCAGTAGAACGAGTCGACGAGCTGCGTCACGCCGTGGTACGACTCGAGGAAGTAGAATCCGACGGCGGCGATGACGAGCACCGCGACGTACGCGACGAGGAACTTCCAGAGCCGGGCGAGGAGGATCGTCGTGTAGCTTCGACGCATCGGGCTCACCGGCGCGGGACGCGGGGAACGGCTTTGATGCTTTCCTTCGGCGGGTCCGACGACCGGACTTCCGACCGCCGGTGCCCCGCGGGGCCGCCGACGCCGGCCGGCGCCCGCGGCGCTCCCCCGCGTTCGCGGCGCAAGTGGTAAATACCGTGCCCTGAGTGGCCGAGCCCTTGATGGCCGCAGCCCCCCTCGCGGCCTCGGGGAGTGCTCGCGTGCCGGACACCACGGTGCCAGCGCCCCTCGAGTCGAGCGAGTTCACCCGGTTCGAGCGCGCCCGGATCCTCGGGGCGCGGGCGCTGCAGCTGTCGCTCGGCGCGCCGATCCTGATCGACATCCCGCCGACGCTGGTCGACCCGGTGGAGATCGCCGAGGCCGAGTTCGCGGGCGGACGGATCCCGATCACCGTGCGGCGCGGGCCCCGGTCGAGCTAGACGGCCGCGTCGTCCAGCGCGTGCGCGCACCGACACGTCGGCGGGTGCGCGAGCCGCGGCAGGAGGGCGGCGAGGAGCCGCCGCATCCGTTCGGCGTTGCGCTGCATCACTTCGCCGATCTCCCTCGCGTCGACCGGTCGCTCGGCCCAGACGTCGTAGTCCGTGACCATCGCGAGGCACGCGTAGCAAAGGCCGCGCTCGCGCGCGAGCGTCACCTCGGGAACGAGCGTCATCCCGATGATGTCGGCGAACGTGCGGAAGTACGCCGACTCGGCCCGAGTGCTGAACCGCGGCCCTTCGACGCAGACGTACGTCTTCCCGTCGGCGAACGGGATCCCGACTTCGCCGCCGACCGCGCGGGCGGTCGCGAGGAGGTCCGGGCAGAACGGGTCGGCCATCGACACGTGGTAGACCCGGCCCCCGTCGAAGAACG
>JASHWZ010000108.1 GCA_030043865.1 Thermoplasmata archaeon
TGACCCGGATGGAGGAGAAGCCGGCCCGTCCTCGTTCCCAATGGGCCGCCACGGCCCTCTATGCATTCTCCCCGCGTATCTTCTCGGCCCTTCGTTCGGCCCGCGCTCGACGGACGCCTCACGGCGAGCTCGAGCTCACCGCCGGGATCCAGCGGCTCCTCGCCGACGGGGAACCGGTCTCTGCGCTTGTGCTGGACGACCCCCGGCAATGGCGGTCCGTGGGATCGCCCGAGGGGTATTTGCGCACCCTGCGAGCCACGCAAGCCCGTGCCGTCCGCACCCATCGGCCGGTCCGACGTTGAGATTCCGTTCGACCACTCCTGCCGGAGGGTTTATGACGCCCCGTTCGCCTTTTTAGCGGCGGAACGGGCGGGACCGTTCGTCGCCGGATGTCAAATCGCACGAGATTCAGGGCACGGGGCCTGAGGCCGTCGAGGGGCTGGTACGTCTGGCCGATCCTCGTGCTGGTCGTCGCGGGGATGACCGGCTCCTTGCTCGCCTTCTCCTTGGGCTCGGCCGGAACCGCCCCCAGCGTCCCGGCGCCCAGGATCACGGCCGACGGAACGGAGGTGCTAACGTTCTCGCCGATCACTGGACCGGTAGGCACCGACATCGTCCTCTCGGGGTCGGGCTATTTTCCGACCGCCACCGTGACCGCATACTACAACGGCACGGCCGAGGCTTGTCAGGAGGGCTCTGTGACCGTCGGGATCGACGGCACGTTCACCTGCACAATCGTCGCGCCCCCGTCGCCTAACGGCTCGTACTATGTCATCGGGGCGGACTCCACGCTCGACCCGCTCACTAACGCCACGCAGAACTTCACCATCGATCAGTCCGTCTCCGTTGCTCCCGACTCCGGGCACGTGGGAACCTCCGTGACGGTCTCGGGCACGGGCTACCTTCCCACGACCAGCGCGACCGTCGTCTGGGACTCCACGACGCCGTTCTGCAGCTCGACCACGGATGCGGACGGGACCTTCGATTGCGCCGGCACGGTCCCACCGTCGGAGCTCGGAACCAACTTCATCTTGGCCGAAACCGGCTCCGTGGAGAACAGCACGACCTTCAGCGTGACCACGTCGTTCGCCCTCAGCGTGTCGGACGGGCCCCCCGCGACGATCACGACGCTGACGGGCACCGGCTTCGACCCATCGCTCACCTACGACTACTGCCTTCAGTCGAGCTCCACTGCCTGCACGGTGGCGGTCTCCAGCTTCGTGCCCGAATCGAACGGCTCGATCCCTTCTGGGGTGACCCTGACCGTGCCGGACTCCCAAAGCGTCGGCGACTACTTCGTGGACGTCTCGACGTCGGGGACGTTTGTGATCTCGGCCGAATTCGAGGTCACGTCCGTGTCCCTCGAGCTTTCGCCGACGTCCGGGTCGGTGGGCACGGCCATCACGCTCTCCGGGTCCGGTTACGCTTCCGGCGACTCCTACTCGTACTGTTACCAGGCGACGTCCGCCTCCTGTCTCGCAGGCGCTCCGACGTTCGTTCCCGGCGCTGACGGCGACATTCCTTCCGGGACGGTGGTCGATGCGGGCGCGTCCACCGACGGCGCGCACGACGTGGACGTCTTCATCGCGAGCACGCTGCTGGTGTCCGTCGCCTTCACCGTCGAGCCAGCGCTCAACATCTCCCCGACCTCAGGTGCCGTTGGCACGGCCGTCACCGTGAGCGGCACCGGACTCGACGCCACCGCCGAGTTCAATCTTACCTGGGCGGGAGCGGCGGTCAACTGCACCGATGCCAACACCACGTCGCTCGGGAACGCGACCTGCGCGTTCGACGTGCCGCCGACCCCGGGCGGGGCCGCCTCCGTGGTGCTGACCGAGGGTACCCTCGCACCGTCCACTACGTTCACCGTGACGGTCTCCTTCGTCGCATCACCGACGTCGGGCCCGGTCGGAACGAGCGTGGACTGGGTCGGAGAAGGATTCCCCGCGTCGATCGACTTCACAGTGGCATGGAACACGTCGGGTACGGGCACGCTGTGCACCGGAACAAGTAGCACGGATGGCTCGGCCGGCTGCACGGCCGACGTGCCGACCGCCCCGAGCGGGACCTACACGGTGGAGGAGGCGGCCGTCGGGGTCGTCGCGACGACCGATTTCGTGATCGTGGCGGCGCTCTCGGTCTCTCCGGATGCGGGGCCTACCGGGACGGCCGCGGTGGCGACCGGGACCGGATTCGATGCCAGCGTGCCCTACACGTTGACGTGGGATTCGACCACGGCGCTCTGCGCCGGCCAGTCGACGCTCGCGGACGGGACGTTCAGCTGCGCCTTCGACGTGCCGTCGTCGGCGGGGGGCCCGAACACGCTCCTGGCCGAGGAAGGGGCCAATTCCGCCAGCGCGACGTTCACGATCGGCGCGGCGATCAGCATCTCGGCCACCACGGGCTTCGTCGGCGCGGGCGTGAGCGTGACAGGGGTCGGTTTCGACCCCAGCGCGAACTACAACCTCGTCTGGGACAACGTCACCATCCTCTGTAACGGGACGACCTCCAGTGCGGGGGGCTTCGGTTGCTCCTTTGACGTGCCGACGACACCAGCGGGGGTCCACAACGTCACCGCCATCGAGGGGGCGTACTCGCCGACGGTCCTGTTCACCGTGGCCCCATCGCTCGTCCTGAGCGTGTCCGAGGGACCGCCCGGCTCGCCGGTCAACGCCACCGGCGCCGGTTTTGCCGGCAGCGCCTCGTTCGTCCTCGCGTTCGCCGGCACGACGCTCTGCAACGGCACAACCTACCCCGACGGCGGTTTCGCCTGCTCCTTCGTGCTGCCGGACGCTCCGGGAGGCTCCAGCACGATCGCCGCGGTGACCGGCTCCGACGAGGCGTCCGCGTCGTTCGACGTCATGGCGTTGTTGGGCCAGTCGATCGGTAGCGGCATCGTGGGGAGCGGGGTCACCGCGCTCGGCGCGGGCTTCACGGCCCAGACCGAGGTGTCGGTCTACTGGAACACCACGACCCTGCTCTGCTCGGCCAACGCGTCGTCGCTCGGCTCGTTCGCCTGCCAATACGCGGTTCCGGCCGCCCCCGGTGGCGACCACTCCGTCGAGGCCGTTCAGGGGTCGGTGACGGTGTTCGCGACGTTCTCGGTCGTGCCGGCCGTGTCCGTGAACCCGACCACGGCGAAGGTTGGCGCCAGTGTCGAAGTCACCGGCACTGGATTCGTGGCCGGCGAGCACGTGGCGGTGCTCTGGAACTCGACGAGCAC
>JASHWZ010000109.1 GCA_030043865.1 Thermoplasmata archaeon
GACCGGACGTTCCGGGAGGAGGACGCGCTCCCCGTCCGAGCGTTCGTCCGGGAAAGCTTGCCGGACCTGGTGCCTCAGGAGACGACCGCCGTCTCGTGCCTCTACACGAACGCGCCGGACCACCACTTCCTGCTCGGCCCTCATCCCCGGCACTCGAACGTGACGGTCGTTAGCGCGTGCTCCGGCCACGGGTTCAAGTTCACGAGCGTGATCGGCGAGGTGGTCGCCCGGATGGTCCACGGGGACCCGGCCGGCTTCGACCTCCGACCGTTCGACCCCGGTCGATTCGAGCGGGACCCTCCGACCGGGGGGAGCCCGTGACGACGTCGGCGGGCCCACGGTCGACCGAGACGCCCTGGTCGTCCACGGGCCTCGAGGTCCTTCGCGAGGCGGATTTCTCGGGAGATCGGCTCGGTCGACCGGGCGTCTACGTCGTCTGCTTCGCCGCCCGTTGGTGTCCCGTCACTCGGCGGTTCCTGCCGGGGTTCGTGGCGGAGCGCGGGAAGCTCGGAGGGACGCTCGCCATCGCGGACATCACGGAGTGGGAGAGCCCACTGTGGGAGACCTTCCGGATCCGGATCACGCCCACCGTGATCGTCTTCCACGACGGCCGGGTCGAGCGTCGGGTCGACGGCCGTCGGTTCTTCGGCATCTCCCCTTCGGCGCTCGCCCGACTCCGGACCGCCACCTCGACTTCACCGGCCGAGTGACCCCGCCGCTCGCCGCGCCCCCGAGGAAGCGACCGAGAAGCGCATCGACCTCCGCACTAGCTCTTCTTGTGGGGTCGCCCCATGGCCGTCCGTCGATCTTCGATGCCGACCCGTAGGCGCCGCCGGGCCGCCCGATCGCCCCCGCCGCCCCCTCCTCCGCCTCCGCCCCCACCGCTCGTCGTGCCGCCGGGAACCCGGACGCGCACCGAGACCGACAGCCTCGGGGCGATCGAAGTCCCCGCGGACGTGCTGTGGGGGCCACAGACGCAGCGCTCGCTCGGGCATTTCCGCATCGGGCGGGAGCCGATGCCGCACGAGCTCATCGGCGCCTACGCGGTCATCAAGCGGGCCTGTGCCGAGGTCAACCACCGGAACCACGACCTCGACGACGAACGGTACCGGCTGATCGCGCGGGTCTGCGACGAGATCCTCGCGGGGCACCACGACCGGATGTTCCCGCTGCCGGTCTGGATCTCGGGGAGCGGCACCCAGTTCAACATGAACGTGAACGAGGTGATCGCGAACCGCGCGTCGCAGATCGCGGGCACGCCGGTCGGCAGCAAAACGCCGGTCCACCCGAACGACCACGCGAACATGTCCCAGTCGTCCAACGACACATTCCCCACCGCGATGCATGTCGCCGCCGCCCTCGCCGTGAAGGAGCGGCTCGTGCCGGCGATCACGGCGCTGCGCTACGCGATCGCGCTCAAAGCGGCGGAGTGGAAGGACATCGTGAAGGTCGGCCGGACGCACCTGCAGGACGCGACCCCGCTCACGCTCGGCCAGGAGTGGTCCGGGTACGCCGACATGCTCGGCGACGACATCGAGCGGCTCGAGGACGCGCTCGACGGGGTGTTCCGCCTCACGATCGGCGGTACAGCGGTCGGTACCGGGATCAACGCCCCCCGAGGGTTCGGGGAGGCGGTCGCCGCCGAGATCGCCGAGCGCACGAAGCTCCCCTTCACTTCCGCGCCGAACAAGTTCGCCGCGCAGGGAGCGCACGACGCGCTGGTCCAGCTCTCGGGGACCCTCCGGACGCTCGCCGCCTCTCTCTACAAGATCGCGAACGACGTCCGCCTCCTCGCCTGCGGGCCGCGGGCGGGGTTCGCCGAGCTCGTGCTCCCGTCGAACGAACCCGGCTCCTCGATCATGCCCGGGAAGGTGAACCCGACCCAGGCCGAGGCGCTCACGATGGTCGCGGTGCAGGTGATGGCGAACGACGTCGCGGTCGGCTTCGGCGACGCGAGCGGGTATCTCGAGATGAACGTCTACAAGCCGCTCATCATCCACAACCTGCTCCAGTCGATCGACCTGCTCGCGGACGCGAGCTCGAGCTTCCGGCAGCACCTGGTCGAGGGGACCCGGCCGAACCGGGCGCGGATCCAGGAAGACGTCGACCGGTCGCTGATGCTCGTGACCGCGCTCTCCCCGCTGATCGGCTACGACAAGTGCTCGGAGATCGCGCACTACGCGCTCGAGCACGACCTGACGCTCAAGGAGGCCGCGCTCAAGCTCCGGTACGTGACGGAGGAGGAGTTCGACCGCGTCATCGACCCGGCGAAGATGGTCCGGCCGTACGTCGCTCCGAAGAAGAAGTCGCCGTAGACGAAGACCCGGCCCCGGGACTATTCCGGGGGAATCCCGTCGCGGAACTTGATCGACGCGTGGCTCCCGTCGCAGAACGGCTTGTTCTGCGAGGCCCCGCAGCGGCAGAGCGTCTGGCGGTTCCGGACCTCGTACCGCCGACCGTCGGGGGACTCGACCGGAACGCCCCCCCGCACCCAGAGCGGCCCGCTCACGTGGAGCACCGGGTCCTCGACGATCCCCACGGAGGCGGGCAGCTCCGGTTCGTGCGTCGCACCGGGGCCGACGTCCCGCACGACGAGCCGCCCCGAGGGACAGTGGCCCGCCTCGCGGATCACCAGTTCCCGGACCTTCGGGTCGTCCGTCCGCTCGATCAGGTTCCAGATCTTACCCCCGGGGTCGCAGAACCGGGCGAACGCGCAGAGCGTCTCCTCGTCGCGTAGGTTCATCGCCGGTCCGGGGATCGTCTCGGCGAGCTGGTCGTACGGCGCGCGGCTCGCGGTCTCCCGACCGTTGAAGTGGACCTTCTCGTGCGTGCCATCGCAGAACGGCTTGTGGCCCGACTGCCCGCAACGGCAGAGCGCGACCGCCTCGCCCGTCTCGAACGCGCGTCCCTCGCGCCAGTCCCAGGACATCTTCTCCGAGTTGGGAACGATCGTCTGTAGGGCGATCGGTAGGCGACCGTAGACCAGGTACGGGCCGTTCTCCGAGACCACGATCCGCGGGGGGTCGGCCTTCGGCATCGGACGTTCGGCCCTGTAGAGGCGTCCGGGGCCATAACCCCGAAGTGGCGCGAACGCCACCGGTCTAGACCCGCGCGAGGGGGGGTCCGGCCCCGACGGGCCATCGCGCGCGGTTTAAGCCACCGCCGCTCTCCGGGCCCTCGTGGTGCGCGTCCGACTGCAGTTCGTCTACGCGGGACTCCGCGTGCGGGACCTCGAGCGGTCGCTGCGCTTCTACCGACGGCTTGGGTTTCGCGTCCACCGACG
>JASHWZ010000110.1 GCA_030043865.1 Thermoplasmata archaeon
CTGCCCCGATGAGCCGTCGCCGTCACGGGACCGCCTCCGTGGGCGGGACGCCGAGCTCGAGGAGCGCCCGCTCGGCTTCCTCCCGGGTCGGCACCCGGGCGTGCCAGACGTGGGTGTTCTCCATGAACGAGACGCCTTTGCCCTTCACGGTGTGCGCGACGATCGCGGTCGGCCGGTCGGGAGACGTGCGCGCGTCGGCGAGGGCTCGAAGGATCTCCGGGAGGTCGTGGCCGTCGAGCTCGACCGTCCTCCAGCCGAACGCTCGAAGCTTCTCCACGAGCGGTTCCAGCTCGAGGATCTCCTCGGTCGCGCCGTCGCCCTGGAATCGGTTGCGGTCGACGAGCGCGACCAGGTTCGTGAGGCGGTGGTGGGCGCCCGCGAGGAGCGCCTCCCAGGTCGCCCCGGCCTGGCACTCGCCGTCGCCGAGGACAGCGTAGACCCGCGTGGCCCGGGCGTCGAGGCGAGCATCCAGCGCGAGACCGACCGCCAACCCGAGCCCCTGGCCGAGACCGCCCGCCGACGCGTCGACCCCGGGGAGCCGTCGGCGGTCCGGGTGGCCCTGCAGGCGGCTCCCTAGCACGCGGAACGTGCCGAGCTCCTCGACCGGGAAGAATCCGCGTCGCGCCATCGCCGAGTAGAGCGCGGGGGCCGCATGCGCCTTCGACAGCACGAGCCGGTCGCGGTCGGCGAGGTCCGGCCGGGCCGGGTCGACCCGCATCTCCCGGAACAGGAGCGCCGTGAGCAGCTCGACGACCGACAGGCTACCGCCGGGGTGGCCGCTTCCCGCGCGGAACGTCATTCGGACGACGTCCTGGCGGATCGCCCGCGCGGTCCGCTGGAGGGCGTCCAGCACCTCCGGCGGGACCTCGTCCCCCATGCGTGAGCGTGCGAGGCGGGGCTCGCTATTTGACGGTTGAGGAACGGCGGCGTGTGCCTCGCCGGTCCGCGCTCGTCCCGGCCGCGGCCGGCGCGCCCGGCACCAACGAACGCAGCGTCACAAGGTCCTCGGCATAGCGCGCGTACCCCGTCTTCGGGTCGAGCGGCGTCTCGAGGTACCCGGGGGTCGTCGACCAGGTCGGGTCGTTGACCACTCGGCGGAATCCCTCGAGCCCGATCTCTCCCTTCCCGATGTTCTCATGCCGGTCGAGATGCGAGCCGAGCGCCGCCTTCGCGTCGTTCAGATGGAACGCGCGCACCGTGCCGAGCCCGACCGTGTCCCGGAGCTTGTCGATGAGCCGGCCGTACCCCTCGTCCGTTCGGAGGTCCCAGCCCGCCGCGAACAAGTGGCAGGTGTCGAGCGTGACCCCGAGGCGGTCCGGCGCGTCCACGGCCGCGAGGACGGTCGCGAGCTCCTCGAACGTGCTGCCGAGCGTCGTCCCCTGACCGGCCGCGTTCTCGAGGAGCCAACGGACGGTCCCGCCGGGGCGCTCCGCGAGCGCCCGTCGGAGGCTCTCCGCGATCGTCGCGAGGCCGGCCGGCACGCCGGACCCGACGTGGGCCCCCGGATGGAAGATCAGCGCGTCCACCCCGAGCAGCTCCGCGCGCGCGACCTCGTCGCGGAACGCCCCGCGCGACCGGGCGAGCGTGTCGGGTTTCGGGCTCGCGAGGTTCGCGAGGTAGCCGTGGTGCACGGCCGTGGCGCGGACCTTCTCGGCCTGCACCGCCTCCCGGAAGCTCTCCGCCGCGGCCGGCGCGATCGGGGGGCCACCCCACATCTGCGGGCTCTTCGAGAAGATCTGGAGGGCGTCCCCGTGGATCGCGCGCAGGGCGTGCACGGCCTCCGGGAGGCCCTCGGCGATGCCGAGGTGCGCGCCGAAGATCATCCGCGGCCCGACCGTCCGGTGGGGCTTAGCCTCTCGGGCCGGACCGTCGGACGCCGCGCTCGGGGAAGAGGAGGCTGACAGCTTTCCGCGTTTCCCGTAGGCTCGCGCACTTCAGTACCGCGCGGAACGCCAGCGGGCTTAACTGCCGGGTTCGGAATGGGACCGGGTGTTTCCCCGCCGCTTTGGCCGTCAGCCGAGCGATGCGACCGACGCCGGGTATTTAACCTTGCCACGGAACGACCGGGCGCCCGCTCCCCGACCGGCCGGCCAAAGTTACATCCGACAGCATGCGTGCCCCCTCGGCGCGAGCCGGCCGGTGCGACCATGGAGGCGGGCGATCCCCCGAACATCCCGGAGTACCGGCTCCTCCTCGACGTCGATTTCGCACGGCTGAACTGGACGGGGTCGGTCAGCTTCGACCCGCCCGAAGGGACGCGCGGCTTCGCGCTCGACTCCGACGGTCTCGAGATCCGCCGCGTCACGATCGCGGGCCGCCCCGCCGCGTTCCGGGTCGACGCGGCGGCCCACCGGCTCGAGCTGCCCGAGGTCGTCCCGGGGACCGTCACGGTCGAGTTCGCCGGCGCCGTGGACGCGACGTCGCTGGTCGGTCTCTACCGCTCGCGCCAGGGATCGGGGTATCTCCTCACGACCCAGTGCGAGCCGAACGGCACGCAGCGGATCTTTCCGTGCCTCGACCGTCCGGACCGCAAGAGCCGGGTCGCCCTCACCGTCCGCACCGCCTCCGACCTCGACGTCGTGTCGAACATGCTCGAGGAATCCGCCGGCGAGGCGGAGGACCACCGGGTCTGGCGGTTCCCCCCGACCCCCCGCATGCCGCCGTACCTGTTCTTCCTCGCGGTCGGCCGCTTCGACCGGGTGGAGGACGCGACCGACCGGATCCGCTTCCGGGTGTTCGCGCCCCCGGGCCAGGGCCCCGCGGCCCGGTTCGCGCTCGAGTCCGCGGCCCGGATCCTCCGGGCGTACGAGGAGTACTACGGGATCCCGTACCCCCTCCCGAAGCTCGACCTGGTCGCGGTCGCCGAGGCGTCGTTCGGTGCGATGGAGAACTGGGGCGCGATCTCGTTCCGCGAGGACCGGCTGCTCGTCGGCGACGGGTCGTCCTCCCACGTGCGACGCGAGGTCTTCGAGACGATCTCGCACGAGGTCGCCCACATGTGGGTCGGCAACCTGGTCACGCCCACCGACTGGACCGATATCTGGCTCAACGAGAGCCTCGCGTCGTTCCTCGAGACGAAGATCGCCGACCGCGTCGACCCGTCGCTCCACGGGACCGCCGACTTCTTCCTGCGGACCGCCGGGGCGTTCGCCGCGTTCGAGGGCGATTCGCTCGACGCGACCCATCCGGTCCGCGCGCCCGTCGCGGGCCGGGACGAGGTGGCGCAGATCTTCGACGAGATCAGCTACGGGAAGGGCTCGAGCGTCCTCGCGATGCTCGAGGCGTACCTCGGGGAGGAGGCGTTCCGCCGCGGGCTCCGGGAGTACCTCGCGCGGTTCCAGTACGCCAACGCCACCACCGCCGACCTGTGGCAGTCGCTGAGCCGCGTGACCGGCGAGCGCGTCGGCCCGCTGATGGACCCGTGGCTCGACCGCCCCGGCCTGCCGTCGATCTCTGCGCGGGTCACCGACCAGGGCGTCGAGGTCGCCCAGCAGCGGTTCTCCTACCACGGGGCGAGCGACTCGCGCCCGTGGCCGATCCCGATGGTGATCGACGTCGACGGGCGGCGGGAGCCGCTCCGGTTCGACACGGCGCGTCGGACGCTCCCCGCGTCGCCGGGGTCGACCGTGCACCTCAACCCGGGGGCGGTCGGCTTCTACCGGGTCCTCTACGACCGGACGCTCCGGGACCGGCTCCTGAAGGCGCTCCCCGAGCGGCCGGCGGAGGACCGGTGGACGTTCCTCGCCGACCTCTGGGCGTACCTCCTCGCCGGCGAGGTCGACTGGGGCTCGTTCTCCCGAGCGGTCCGGACGCTCGGACTCACCGGCGACCGCCTGGTCGCGGAGCTCCTGAGCCGCACGCTCGGGCCCCTCGCGATCTTCTTCCCCGACTCCGCGCCGGTCCAGGACCTCGCCCGGTGGTTCTTCCACGCGCAGTTCGGTCGGCTCGGCACCGAGCGACGGCCGGGCGATTCGACCTCCGACGGCGTCCTCCGCGAGCGGATCTCGTTCGGGTGGGTCCGCATCGACCCCGGGTTCGCGCGGCAGCTCTCGGAGCTATTCGGGAACTGGAGCCGGGTCCAACCCGACGTCCGCCCCGCGGTCGCGGTCGCCCGCGCCCGCACCGACGGGGCGTCGGGCTACCGCGAGCTCCGACGCGCGCTGCGACCGGACCTTCCCGAGGAGGAGCGCACGACCCTCGAGGTCGCGCTCGCCTGGACGACCGAGGCCGCGCTGGTGCGGGAGCTGCTCGACCGAGCGGTGTCGGGCGAGGTCAACCGGGGGACCGTGCCCGAGGTCCTCCGCAACGTCGCCGCGAACCCGGCCGGTCGTCCGGTCCTCTGGCCGTGGCTCGTCGCGGAGCTGCCCCGGCTCGACGAGTTGTTCCGGGGCTCGGGCCTGCTCTCCCGGACGCTCGAGATCACGCTCCCGGTGCTCGGGCTCGGCCGGGGCGACGAGCTCCGCAGCTACTTCGCGTCGCACCCGTACGCCGAGGCGGTGCGGGGGATCTCGAAAGGGCTCGAACGCCTCTCGGTCCTCGAGCGGGTCGCCCCGACGTTCGCCGCGCTCCGCGATTAGGGGGCGGTGCGCCGGGTCGCCGGCGGCGGGGAGCGGTCCTCCTCGGACCAGATGTACCACGTCCCGCGGGCCTGGCTGAACCGGCGGCCGTCCGCCCCGGTGAGATTGCCTTCGGAGAACGCGATGTGGCGCCCGCGTCGGAGCACCTCGCCGCGCGCGGTGAGCGTCTCCCCCTCCCGCGCGGCCCGCAGGAACTCGATGTAGAGCGACGTCGTCGCGGTCGTTTCCGTCTCGCGGAGCATCGAGACGACCGCCGCCCCCATCGCCGTGTCGAGGATGGTGGCGTAGACGCCGCCGTGCACGACGCCGTTGATGTTCAGGTGCCGCGTCTCGACCTGGCCGGTGACGGTCACGAACCCGTGCCCGCTCCGCGCCGCGTCGACGACGAAGCCGACCTCGGTGTGGAACCCGCCGCGCCGGGCCGCCGCGAGCAGGTCGGGGAGCGGTCGGATCGGGCGAGGCTCCGGAGCCGACTCGTCGGGAGGCACCGGGCCGGGGAGCGGGACCGCGCGGATAAGTACTGCGCGCGGTCGTTCGACCGCGTCCCGATGGCGTCCCGGCCGCGCCCGACCGTCACGTACGATGCGCCGCCGAACATCGCGCTCGTGAAGTACTGGGGCGTTCGGGACGAGGAGCTCCGCCTCCCGTACAACTCGTCGTTCTCTGTCACCCTGGACCGACTGCGCTCGCGGACCGCCGTCCGGTTCGACCCGGAGCTCCGGGAGGACGAGGTCGAGCTGAACGGAACGGCCGCGGTCGGCGGGCCCCGGGACGGGGTCGTCCGGTTCCTCGACCGGGTCCGCGAGCTCGCGGGTACCTCGGACCACGCGTCCGTCCGGTCGGAGAACAACTTCCCGACCGCGAGCGGCCTCGCCTCGAGCGCGAGCGGGTTCGCCGCGCTCGCGGGGGCGGCGACCCGCGCCGCCGGTCTGGCGCTCTCCGACCGGGACCTCTCCCGCCTTGCACGCCGGGGCTCGGGCAGTGCGAGCCGATCGGTGTTCGGCGGGTTCGTCGAGTGGCGGGCGGGGGTGCGCCCGGACGGGTTCGACTCCTACGCCCGCTCGGTGTACCCGGCGCGTCATTGGCCGTCGCTGGTCGACCTCGTGCTCCTCGTGCGGGGGGCGCCAGTGAAGGAGGTCCGGTCGAACGACGCGATGCAGGCGACCGTCCGGACGAGCCCCGACTACCGCGCGCGCCTCGCCGAGGTCCCCCGGCGCCTGCGGGCGATCCGGGCGGCGGTCGGCGCGCGTCGCGCGGACCGGCTGTTCTCGCTCGTGATGGAGGAGTGCGATTCGTTCCGGCTGGTCTGCGAGACGACGGTCCCCTCGCTGGACTACCTGACCGCCACGTCGCGGGCGATCCTCGCCGAGGTGCGCGAGCTGAACCGCGCGGCCGGTCGCACCCTCGCCGGATACACCCACGACGCGGGCGCTCACGTCCACGTGTTCACGCTCGCGCGCGACCTCGCCGCGGTCCGGCGCCGGCTCGCCGGCATCGAGGGCGTCGAGCGCACGCTCGTCGTGCGTCCCGGTCCCGGCGGTCGGTTCGTGCGCGCGACGAGCGGGCGCGCGTCCTAGAGGACGTGCCGGTCGAACTCGGGCGGCGGCAGCTCGAGGCCGATCTTCGACGTGAGCGCCGAGACCTCCTCGATGTACCGGGCCCGCGCCTCTTCGTTGGTCCAGCGCTTCAGCCCGTACTCGATCGCGCGCCGGCTCGTCTCCGAGTTAGAGTGCCCGAACATGTCGAGGGCGCGCGGGTACCACTTGCGCACCGCCGCCTGCGCCTCCTCCTTCGAGCCGTAGTACTTCGGTCCGTCCTGGACCATCCGGCGGAGCACGCTGGCCCCGAAGTTGAGGTGGAGCTGCTCCTCGCTGAGCATCAGCGGCATCGCCCGGGCGAGCGGGCCGTACGAGCACTCCTGGAACGCGCGCAGCTGGTAGACGCCGACGCGGTCGACGAAGCAGGTGAACGCCCCGACGTCGCCCCACGTCTCGAACTTCATGTTGAACGCGTCGAGCTTGTGCTCGCCCTCGCGCTTCGCGAGGAGCTCGTCGATGTACTGCTGGCCCGCGGCGCCGAAGTCCCGGAGGATCCGGCACGCCTGGAGGCCATGCCGCGCCTCGTCCGCGACGATCCGCGACTCGATCCAGCGATCCTCGAGGGTCGGCGCGCTGTCGAGCCACGGGCGATGCTGCTGGATCGAGGCGAACTCCGTGTCCGCCTGGACCACCATCAGCTTGACCACCAGCTTCGCCATGTCGGGCTCGAGCTCCTCGGCGGTCTCGTACTTGTGGACCCCCGCCGACGACCCCCAGAGCACCTCGCGGACCGGCACGACCGTCCCGCCGTCCTTCAGGCTCGACGAGCCGGCGCGCGTGCGCGGGGCGTTCGCGGGGGGCGTCTCGGGTCCGGACACGGTCGCTCGCGGGAGAAGAGGGCTCAGCGTCCCTTAAAGTTGGGCTTCCGCTTCTCCGTGAACGCCGTCAGCCCTTCCTTCGCGTCCTCGGTCACGAACAATCGGTTCTGCAGCTCGCGCTCGAGCGCGAGGCCGGCGGTGAGCGGCATCTCGACCCCCTCGACCACCGAGCGCTTGATGAGGCTCACCGCCCGGCTCGGGCCGTGGGCGAGCGCGCTCGCGTACGCCTGGACGTCGTGCGCGAACGACTCCTTCGGGAAGACGTAGTTCACGAGCCCGATCGCGAGCGCCTCGTCCGGCGAGAGCCGCTTGCCCGTGATCATCATGTCGAGCGCGCGCGCGGTGCCGATGAGCCGCGGGAGCCGCTGCGTCCCGCCCGTGCCCGGGAGCACCCCGAGCGTCACCTCCGGCAGCCCGATCGTTCCCGACTCCTTCGCCATCATCCGCAGGTCGCAGGCGAGCGCGATCTCGAGCCCCCCGCCGACCGTGTGGCCGTTGAGAGCCGCGATGACGACCTTCGGGGTCTTCGCGAACTTGTCGAGCGTCTCCTGGCAGAACAGGCAGAACATCGCCTTGAAGTCGGGGGCGCTCTTCTTCAGCATCTCGATGTCGGCGCCCGCGCTGAAGAAGCCGGGGACCGAGCTCGCGAGCACGAGGACCCGCGCCTCGTCGTCGAACCGGAGCTCGTCGATCGCGGCGGCGAGCTCGCGCATCATCCCGAGGTCGTAGGTGTTCGCCTTCGGCTTGCCGATCTCGATGTACCCGACGTGATCGTCGACGCGCGTCCGAATGAACTGGCCCTGCATGGTCCCTCGACCGCCCCGGCCGGGCGGCGCGTTCGACCGCACCCGTACGGGCGGATAACGCCGACGCCCTCGGCGCTCGTCAGGCGGTCGCGCGGGACGGCGGAGTCCGCTCGTCGACCCGCCCGTCCGCGTGCCCGACGAGCACGAGGGAGGCGAGCCCGACGAAGATGCCGGTCTCGACCACGCCCGTCGCCGCCTTGAGCGCGGTCGCGGTCGCGACGGGGTCGCGGATCGGCTCGACCGGCGCGAGGTCCAGGATCTCGTTGCCGTTGTCCGTCACGAACGGGCGGTCGGCCGGTCCGGTCCGAAGCCGCACCCGGAACCCCTCGTGCGCGAACCGACGGGCGAGGACCGGCCGGGCGAACGGGACGACCTCGACGGGGATCGGCGCGCGCTCGCCGAGATGCGCGACGAGCTTGCTCGGGTCGACGAGGATGACGACCTCGCGCGAGAGGCCGGCGAGCAGCTTCTCCCGCAGGAGCGCGCCGCCGCCGCCCTTCGTGAGCGCGAGCCCCGGCGTCACCTCGTCCGC
>JASHWZ010000010.1 GCA_030043865.1 Thermoplasmata archaeon
GTGCGCCCGGAGTACCAACACCATCAGCTCGGGTTCCGTCTGAAGACCTTCCAGCGGGAGGAAGTGCTGAAGCTCGGCCTCTCGGAGATCCGGTGGGCGTTCGACCCGCTCCAGAGCCGGAGCGCATGGCTCACGGTACGGCGGCTCGGAGCGCGGCCCGACCGGTACTATCCGCACTACTTCGGTCAGCTGGCGGACGCGTCCGACCGCGGGCTCGAGACGGACCGGATGCGCGCCGTCTGGTCGCTCGCCTCGCCCGAGGTCGAAGCGCGGCTGAGCGGGACGGCGCCGTCGTCCGAGGAGGCGCGCCGTCGCTACGAGCGCTCGTTCGCGATCCTCGAGACGGACGCGGGCGACAGCGGCATCCGGGTTCCGACCGCCGTGACCGAGCCGAGCGGGGCGAGCGCGCACCTGGAAGTCCCGTTCGACCTCGCGCTCGTGCGCGAGCACGAGCCGAAGTCGCTGCGCCGGTGGCGCCACGCGACGCGGGACGCCTTTCGCGCCGCGACCGACTTGGGCTACGTCGTCGACGACTTCGCGGTCGTGTCCGCGGATCACGAGCGCCGCAGCTTCTACTTCCTGTCGAAGCCGGCGCCCCCTACCGGCGCCGCTCCGACCCCGTCGGACGTCGCGCCGTAGCGCTGGGGAATCTATATGGCAGGACCGTCCGCTCGTTCCGCCGGAGGCGGGATGACGAGCCCTCCCGTGCGGAACCGCTCGTCCGTCGTGCTCCTCGTCGTGGTCCTGGTCGCCCTCGCGATCGGCGGGGCGGCCAGCTTGGTCGCGGGGTCCGCGTCCGCGGCCCCGTTCCACTCGGGGCGGTACTCGGAATTCACGATCTCCTTCGGCGAGTTCGAGGCCGTGCTGTTCGGCCTGCTGGCGCTCGGCGCCGGACTCGCGATCTGGGTGCGTCTCGGGTCCTCGAGCCAGGCGATCCCGGGCCGGTTCGTCGCGTTCGCCCTCGCCGCCCTCATGGCCGGCGTGGTGCTCGCCGTGCTCCTCGGCGCCGTGGGTTCCGGAGCGGGTGGGTTCTTCTCGAACGGCCCCGCGAATACGACCGGCTCGGCGCCGTCGAACCCGACGAACGGCACCGGCGCCCCGCTCTCGGGCGGGGCCGGCGGCGTGCTCGCCTCCCTCGGCTTCCCTCCGTGGGCGCTCTACGTGATCGTCGCCGCGGTCGTCTGCGTGCTGGCGGCGGTGACGCTGCCGAGCCTGTGGTCGCGCTACGGGCGGTCCGACCGTGGACCCCTCGCTCGTAAGAGGTCGACCGAGGAGATCGAGGAGGTGCTCGCCACCGCCTCCCGTGACCTAGCGGCGGGCAACGACCCCCGCGAGGTGATCCTCGCCCTCTACGCCGCGCTGCTGCGCCGGGTCGACCCGATCATCGGCGGTGTCGACCTGCAAACGCCCGCCGAGATCGAGGAGCTCCACCTCACCCGGCTCGGGGTTCGCCCGTCGGCGGCCGCCACGCTGACCCGACTGTTCGAAGAGGCCCGATACTCGTCCCACCCGATCGGCCCCGCCGACGCGGAGTCGGCTCGGGCCGCGATCGACGCCGCCCGGGCCGACCTCGACCGGCTGCCGCTCGCCGCATGAACCGCTTCGCGGCCGCCCTCCTGATCGTGGTCGTGGGCGCGGCGACCGCCGTCGCGGTCTGGGCGGGCGCCAACGTCGCGATCGCCGCTCCGGCCGCCGGTGCGGCGGTGTTCGCCGCCGGCCTCCTCTTCCTCGTGACCGTGGTCGACCGTCCTCGCGCCGCCGCCCGCGCGCCGGTCCGGGAAGCCCCGCGGGACGAGTATCTCTTCCGTTTCGGGTTTCGGTCGGGACGGCTCGGGCGGGAGGAGATTCTCGCCACCCTCGACCGCATCGAGCGAAGCGGTCCGAACCCGGACCTCCCGGGCCGCACGTCGCGCGAGGTCGCGTCCGTGGTGGGACTGCCCCGGCCGGAGTTCCGCGACTACGTTCGGCGGCGCCTGGACGACCTCGAGGCCCGGTCGTGACGGCCGCGTCGCCACCGGTCGCGACGTTCCGCTGGAGGCCGACGGCGTATCTCCTCCTCGGCGCCGGGGCCGTGCTCGCGGGGCTCGGGGTCTGGACGCGGACCTCGGCTCCGCTCCTGCTCGCCGTCCCGCTGCTGCTCGCCCCGATCGGCGCGGCGCTCTGGGGGCCGAGGTCGCCGCCGGTCGCCCGCGCGGACTGGCAGGACCGCGGCGACGGTCGGAACGTCGACGTCGTGGGGACGCTCACGCTCGACCCGCCCACCGACGCGCACGATGTCGCGGCGGAGTTCACGGTCCCCCCGGGGCTGGTCGCACGGGCTCCGGTCGAGGTCGCCCGCACCGACCGCGAGGTCCGGTTTCGTCTCCGCTGGCAGGCGCCCGAACCGGTCGTGGTCCCCGCGGCGCCCCCGCGGCTCGTCTGGGGCGACCCCGCCGGCCTGGTCGAGCGCGCGGTGACCGCCGAGTTTCCCCCGCTGACGGTCGAGCGGTACCCCCCCGACCTCGTGCGGATCGGCGCCGTGCGGCTCGAGCGGACGATCGCGGTACCGGGGGAGAACATCTCCCGCGGGGTCGGTCCGAGCGGCGAGTTCTTCGGCATCCGCGAGGCGACCCCGACCGAACCCCCCCGGCGGATCAACTGGGTCGCGTCCGCGCGCGCGGGCCGGCGGCTCGCGAACGAGTACCGGGTCGAACGGACCGGCGACGTGATCCTGTTCATCGACGCCCGGTCGACGAGCCTCGGACCGTCGGTCGACGGGCCGTTGTTCTCGATCATGCTCGCCGCTGCGCACGGGATCGCCGAGTCGTTCCTGCGAGAGAAGGCGAGGGTCGGGCTCGCCGTCTACGGCGAGTTCCTCGAGCCGGTGCCGCTCGCCAGCGGTCGGACCCAGCGCCTGCGGATCCGACAGGCGCTGCTGAACGCCCGACTCACGTCGGCCCCCGGACCTGCCGAGCGGGCGGCGATCGCGATGCGACGGTACTTCCCGCCGGGGGTGACGACCATCGTGCTGTCGAGCCTCGCCGACGAAGAGAGCGCCCACGTCGTGCCGCACCTGCGGCGCCGCGGGTACCCGGTGGTCGTGCTCAGCCCGTCGCCGCTCCCGTACCTTGACCGGGGGCCGATCGCCTCGGACGACGAGGGGCGGCTCGTGTCCCGGATCGCCCGTCTCCTCCGACGGCGGCGGCTCTCGGCGACGTGGCGGGATGCGCCGGTCGTCGACTGGGAGGACTACTGGTCGGTCGCGGGGCTGGTGGACCTCATGCGCCGGCCGGGGCGCATCGGGAGGGGCTGGTGAGCGTCGGGGAGTCCCGCCGTCGGTGGCGCCTCGCCGTCGGCCCCACGGTGCCCGTCCTCGCCGCGCTCTCGCTCCTCGCGGCGTACGGCTCCGAGCTCCCGCTCGTC
>JASHWZ010000111.1 GCA_030043865.1 Thermoplasmata archaeon
CGAGAACCCCGATCCGGACGCCGCTCGTCGCAAGCATCAGGATCAGCGCCCGGACACGCGGCACCGGGGTTCGGTCCAGCACCGAGCGCAGCTGCTCGGGCGTGGGGACCACCTCCGCCGCAATCGTGGTGCCGAAGCGGACCTTCAGCTTCGGAGCCCACGACGGCGCGGCCTCCTCGTGCCGCAAGAAGGAACGAATCGCGTACCAGTTCGTCGCGAGGTAGCTGTCCGGCCGGCCCTCCTTGCGCTCGTGCTCGACCCACTCGTGGATGAGGTCCTCGAACTGCCGCGACTTTCCGGCCCTCTGGGACTTGGCGACCTCGATCAGGCGGTCCACGTCGACCGCGTTGCGCCGGAGGAATAGCTCGAGCTGCGAGAGCTGCACCTCGGCGGTGCTCGCCGTGCGGTGGTCCTTAAACCACCGCTTGATTCGGGGGTCGGCTAGGAGGGCTTCTCGACGCTCGCGGACGGGGGCGGTCGCGGTCATCGAACTGCGCAGGTATCAGGCACTATTTGACGGTATTGGCGAGGATAAACGGGCCCATAGCTTAGTTTGGCTGGAGCACCCGGCTGATAACCGGGAGGTCGTCGGTTCAAATCCGACTGGGCCCATTCCTCGTCAGTGAATCGCGTCACAAAAAAGACACCGTTTTCCGTCAGGGGACCGAGATCGGCTCTCGAGTCCCCGCGAAAAGTGTCGGTCGAAGACCGCGAAACCTTCGGTCCTCTCCTCCTCGCCGACCCCCACATACTGGAGGGTCTGATCCACGGAGGCGGGACCGTAGATCCGCTGGATCGTCGGCACAGGGATCCCTACCTGGTACGCGAGACGACCGAACGAGCGCCGAAGAACGTGCCCTGTGACCCTCACAGACACGGCGCAGGCACGTCCGACGGCGGCTAGCTCCCCGTCGGCCACGCTGTGGCCCACCGGATAGAGCCGCTCGTCGGCGCCCTTCCCGCGAACCCATTGCTCGAGCGGGGCCCGCCTCAACGGGTCCATCGGCATTGTCCGGTACTTCCCACCGAACCGGCCCTTGCCGTGGACGGTCATGGTCGGTCGCAGCAAGGCCATCGTCAGGTCCCGGACGCGAGGCCGACGGACCTCGCACTCCCGGAGCCCGTTGAAGCCCTGGAGCACGACGCGCACTCGGACGCGCCCCGTTGCCTTGCCGTAGAGCGCGACCATCTACTCTCGCCCGATCCACGTCCGCCGGTCGGGGCATCCCGACGGGAGCCGCCAGACCGCGTTCTTCCCGCCCCACAGGGGGTTGTCCGCCCACCTCAGGAAGCCCCGGAGGAGGCTGAACTTCGTCTTCAGCGTCTGTGGTCCCCACTGCCCGCAGCCCTTGGTCGCACGGATGTGTTCGCGCGCCACGTCGGTCGGTCCCTCGGGCGCAGGGCTCGAATTCGTGAACTGTCACGTTCATATTGCGAGGGACCGTTCGGCCCGCGTCGGGCCGGACGATATGCCGTTCAAAGTCCGCCGAAACGACGGGGCCAATTTCGAGCTGGATGAGTTTCTCTCGCGGCCGCTCGTGGCTCACCTGTCCACCGCGTCGGATCTAGGCGCCCGCAACTCCGTGTTCTGGTATCTCTGGGAGGACGAAGCGTTGTGGATGATTCTCGAAGAGGGCTACAACTCTGTACAAGCCCGAGTACGCGACGACCCGCGGGTCGCACTAGGGATTGTGGACTTCGACCCAAAGTCCGGATTCCTTCAACACGTCAGCATCCGGGGCCATGCGTCCCTCGAACCATGGGACGACGATCGAGCGGGAAGGCTGCTCGATCGCTACTATGCTCGTCTTGAAGGCTACTCGGGCACGCCACACAAATCGGGAGAGAGAACTAGGGGCAGTCTTCCCATGATACTGCTGAAGGTTTTGCCCGAGTCCGTGCTCATGCGCGACCAGGGATATCGCGACCTTGTTCTCCAGAGACAGAGCTAGCACGCCCAAAGCGCTTGATCAATCTAATCTCCTTCGTTCAGCGCTCAAGATCGGGGTCCCAGATCGGGCAAGTAGGTTCCGAACGGCACCCTCCCTGACGGTCCGGCGGATAACCGGGAGATCGTCGGTTCAAATCCGACTGGGCCCACCCCTCTCGCCGAGAATTCCCGGCGTCGAACCGCCCACGTCGCGCAGTTCGCGCGACGTGCCCGAGGTGCTTAGACAAAATATAAAGTAGTTCTTTGCGAGGGGGTGAGCAGTATCTGCGCGAATCGCGACAGGGAAGTGAAAGTGAGGATCCACCCCGATGGCCCCCATAAGGCAGAACGAACTCATTCGCCCCCATCATGCTCCATCGACTTTTCTGGGTCGCCGGACCCTCTTTTCCCGCCCGAGTAAGGCGTCGCTCCGCGCGCTGCGAGGGGGGCCGCGGCTCGGACTGCTGTTCCTCTGCGTCGCGATCCTTGCCCTGCTCCTGACCAGCTTCTCGCCTTCGATCGCGACCAGCCCTCGCGGTTCGGACCAGTCGCCCGTCGTGACCGCGACGCCCGATGCCTCCTCCTACCTCTACTACAACGGTACGATCGACGGCAACGGGGGAACGCAGACCAGCTACGTACCAGCACCCGCGAACGGTACTGTATGGGATCTCGTCAGCGCGAAGATCACCATCACCGCGAGCAGTCCGGTCAGCGGCTCGCAGAACTCGTACCTGTACGACTCCACCTGCACGGAGGCGGACGTCGCCCCGGCGCCGTCGGCGTGCGTGGGGGTCTACGGTCCGAACGTCGACGGGATCGCGAACGACGTAATGGATTCCGGCAAGGACGGCACCGCGATCGGCGAGGGCGGGTATGCGTCGACGGCGCCCTCGGACGTGATCTACACTCACTACGAGCAGACGATCCATCTCAACCACGACATGTTCATCAGCTTCGGCGCCGACCTTTCGCGCGGAGTCTCGTCTACCTACTACCTCGTGTTTGACCCCGAGATCGGCGATTACCCGTCGATCGCGTTCTACCGCTGGAGCAATCCGGTCGAGCCGTTGAGCAGCACGCCGAAGATCGTCACCCTGCCCAGTCCTCCCACGGGCTACTACTATCGCGCGGAGATCTCGGCGTCGACCATCGACCTCAGCAGCGACCCCGGACCGACCCGGTCGGCCGAGGTTATCGAGGAACCGTCCGGAACGGTCCTCTCTCTCATCAACGATTGGACGGTGAGGGGGACGGGCGTCACTGAGGATGCTTGCGGCGGCTACTCGGCGAGTCAGACATGTCCTTCGGACCCCGCCGGGACCGCCACGATATGGGACGATCAGATCATCCTCAGCGCCGGTGACTCCCTCGAGGCAA
This sequence comes from Thermoplasmata archaeon, assembly GCA_030043865.1. GTDB lineage: Archaea > Thermoplasmatota > Thermoplasmata > Lutacidiplasmatales > UBA184 > Lutacidiplasma. Next base: position 3,311 of record JASHWZ010000111.1, read on the forward strand.
GGTTCGTCGGGGTGTCGGGCGACCTCGGCGTCTTCGCGGTCGTCCTCACGGAGTATCCGGCGGCTCCCACCGCGCCGACGGGGCTCGCGGTGAGCTCGTCCACGACCTCTTCCCTGACCTGGTCCTGGACGAATCCCGGCGGCGACCTGACCGCCGACCTGTTCTTCTGGGAGGCGGGCGCGACTTGCACCTCCCCGACCGAGGCCGATCTGGGTGCGGTCGCCGATTCCTACACGCTCGGTTCCCTCGCGTCCGGCTCGGAGTACTGCGCGTACGTGGAAGTAGTGAGCGCCGGTGGCACGTCGCTTCCCTCCTCGACGGCCACGGGTTGGACCACCCCGGCGAACGTTCCCGGCCCTCCCACCAACGTCACGGCCCTGGCTGAGAACTCCTCGGCGATACAGTTGTCATGGCTCAATCCCAACGGAGAGTTGAGCGACGACCTGATCGCCCAGTTCTCGGGCTCGAACTGCTCGGGAACGTCGGCGGTCCTGGACCTGGGGACTGTCGTGTCGTCGTACGACATCCTCAACCTGTCGGCGGGAACGACCTACAGCTACGAGGTGGCGGCGGTCAACAGTCTCGGCGACGGCACTTGGTCCGCGTGCGTGAGCGCGACAACGGTCCAGACGGCGCCGTCGGCCCCGACGAACCTGACGGCGACGGCCGTGTCGTCTAACACCATCGAGCTCGTCTGGGTCAACCCCACGGGTCTCGTGTCCGACGACCTCGTCTACACGTATTCGGGCGCGACGTGCACCGGAGCCAGCGTGACCACCGACCTGGGCTCCCCCCAGGAAAGCTACGCCAGCATCGGGCTGGCGGCCTCGAGCACCTACAGCTACGCAGTACAGGCCACGAACTACGTCGGAGCGGGCCCGATCTCCGTCTGCGTGGCCGCGACCACGACCGCGGCCGGGGGTCTGCAGAACGTCACGACCGCGCTCGAACTGACCGCGACGACCCCGCTCGGCAACGAGGTGGCAGGCGTCGTGGTCCAGGTCGACTTCGAGCTGGAGTCGCTGAACTTCTCGATCACGATCGGTCCGAGCAACGCCTCGGGGGGCGCCCTGTATTCGGGGGTCGCCTCCGGCACCACGATCACCAACGTCTCCCTGCTGGGAGCGAACTACACGCTGAACAGCTACACCGTGCTGGCGAAGCAGACGACGGTCGTCCAGCTGTTCGTCGTCGTGACGCTGGCCGCGACGTCCGCGAACAACACGTCGGCCGGCCAGTGGGTCAAGATCACGGAACAGGGGCTGCCCGCCGGTTCGACCTGGTGGGTCTCCGTCACCGGACCCGAGAACGAATTGCTCACGTGCTCGGGGACGACCATCAATATCCAGCTCGAGAACGGAACCTACCAGTTCGCCGTCGGCTCGGACTCGGACTTGAACGCGACCGAGCAGGCCGGCGTACTGGTCGTCCCGAACGCCCCTACGACCCTGCCCGTGAACTTCACGAACCAGCCGGCAGCGACCCCGGGACCTACGTCCTCGGGTCCGGGATTGACGTCCTCTCAGGTGTGGCAGACGGTCGAGCTCGCCGCCGCTGCAGCGGCGGTCTCGAGCTGCTTCGTCCTCGGGACCTATCTTTCTGCGCGGCGCAGGACGGCGCGGGCCCGGCGACTAAGGACCCGAGCGCCCGCCGCGGAACCCGACTCATTCCCTTCGATCGCCGCGAGCCCCGCTCTGGGCACGTCGACGGTTGCTGCGCGGGTGGGCCCCACCGCCGGTGCGGTGCGGCAACCGGCCGACGCCCTTCGGGACGCGATGTCCGCTCGCTTCGAGCTGATGCGCGGGGGCAACCGCGAGGCAGTGGCGCAGTTGGACCAGAAGGTACGACTGCTGCGGGCGCGGGCGGGAATCCGGTCGCCCTCGCCGACCTTCGTCGGGAAGCTCCGGCGAGGAGGCGACATTGCGGTGGAGCTGTTCCGGGAACCTTCCCTCGCCGGCACGCGATGGATCCGAGGTCGCGCCTCCGGAGGGACGCGGTGGGCCCGGACACGAGTCTCCACCGGAACGCAGTGGGTCCGGAGCCGCTTCTCGGCGATGACTCGCTGGTTCCGGGCCCGCCTTTAGGACCCGCCGGACCGTCGGGCGCACGGGGACCCTACGGTGCCGTAGCCCGGCGGTGCAGATACTCCTCGAAGCTGGTCATTCGAAAACCGAACTTGGACTCCCAGACGCGGGCGTCCCATCGGTGCGCGTGCCGCTCCAGCACCGCGAACACCTCGGCGAAACCCTTCGCGAGCGGTGGCGGCAGCGATAGGTTCTCCTCGCCCGGGGGTACCTCGCGGTAGGCGAACGGTCGGCTCCATCGTCGGGAGAGCGTGCGGACGATCTCGGGATACGTGGTGACCTCTCCCGCCAGTTCCCACGCCTCGCCCACCGACTGCTCGGGATGGGAGAACGCCCACGCGGCGACCCGTCCCACGTCATCCACTTCGATGTGCGGGATGGCGGTGTCCGGTCCGACGGGCAGCTCCATCACCCCAGTGCTCATCGCTCGGGGAAAGAACGCGCCTCCCGGTAACCAGCTGCCCATGAAGAAGGGCGGGCGAAGGATCGTTCGAGGCACGCCGAGCTGCTCGGCCACGGCTTCGATCGCGGTCTTGCTCTTCCAGACAGAAACCCCGGGAGATTGACACGCACTTGCGACCGTGCTCAGCACGACGTGAGGAACATGGGCGGCGTCGGCCGCCCGGAGCGCTCCCTCGCCCTGCCGAACCTCGTTCCTCTCGAACGCTGCCCAGTCGAAGGACGCGGCTCCGTCGTCGGAGGGCACGGTGACCACGAAGAGTCCATCGACTCCCTTGAGGTGAGGAACGAGCGGGGTCGGATCTCGAAGGTCGGCGACGAGCGGCTCGATCCCCTCGCCCTCGAGGCGCGCCGCCTTCGACGGACTGTGCGTGATCCCGATCACTCGATGCCCGCTCGCCTTCAGGTGCCGGGCGGTCGCGCCCCCTTGACTCCCGGTGGCACCCGCGACGACGTACGTTTTCCGCGAAGCCATTGGCGGGGACACTCTCTGGGCGGTATTCGCGGGGGTCTAGTTGATTGTTCTCGCGCGACCGTCGCCGAGGCGAGGCTTCGAGAAGCCGTCGGTCCACGGGAGCTCGCCCCCCAGGGGGGTGCGAAGCGGCGACGATCCGACGGCCGAGACGGCCCGGAGGAGAGGCGGTCCCCGATCGCGACGAGAGGGGTTGTTCAACCGAGTGTCTGCCGAAGCTTCGTCGTCAACTCCGCGCTCGTGAGGCGGTGGGGTGGATTTTCGTTCAGTTCCTTCAGGTCGTTCAGCACCTTCGCGACGACGGCGTCGACCGTCTCCTTGCGCGCGACGAGGTACCGCGCCTTCGGCTCCGGATCGAACAGAGCGCGGGCGACCGCTTCCGCGACCGGCGTGGGCGGAGGGAGGTCCGCCTGATGCA
>JASHWZ010000011.1 GCA_030043865.1 Thermoplasmata archaeon
GATACCTCCCGACAGTCCGACCACGACACCGGTGTTCCCGTCGGCCAGCGCGTGCGCCCGCAGGAACTGGTGAATGGACGGCTCGGCGTGGGCCGGCAGCCTCGGGAGCCCGTCGGTCACGCCTCCACTCCGAGCGGCTCGAGCGCCCGCGTCTCGGCCCAGGTCGACCGGCACGCGCAGTCCAATGCTTCGAGACCGCCGAACTCCTGAGCGAGCGAGGCCTCCTCGATCGCGGCGAGCACTCGGGCGTCGCACCGTCCGCAGTTGTGCGGGCCCCGGGCGAGGCCCCCCGCCGTGGGAAAGGAGACCAGGCGAGCGTCGCGCCGGAGCGCCGCGCCCTGCGACAGCGCCTCGACGACCGACCAGAGCCACGGGGGCCGGTACCGGCCGCGGTGGTAGAGCCATTCGACGACCGTGCCGTTCTGGATGTGCACCGGGTTCACGGACAGCGCGTCGAACCGGGACGCCGCGGCCCCCACCGACCGGACGACGTCGGCGATCGCCTCCTCTTCCGTGAGGTACGGCGGCTTGAGCAGGAGGTACGTCTTGGCTCGCAGCCCGAGGGCGCGCACCCGGTCCGCCGCCGCGAAGTACTCCTCTGGCGGGGCGTTCTTGTGCACGTACCGCGCGAGGACCGTCGGGTCCGTGGTCTCGAGGCCGAGGGCGACCTCGAGCTCGCCCGCGAACGCCGCGTGCAACGGCTCGAGCGCCGGCGCCGTCGCGAATTCGGGCAGCGTCTCGATGAGGAGACGGCGCGCCCGGCCCGAGAACGCCGCAACGAGCCGGCGGCGGCTCTCCGGGTCGACCTCGCGGTCGTCGAGGAAGCTGCCCGAGGTGTAGACCTTCACGTACGGCTCCCCGCGGTACCGTCGGAGCGCCCGCTCGAACTGCTCGCCGAGCTCGTCGGGCGTCGCGGAGCGCCCGAGCGTGTCCTTCGCGTAGCCGCACATCGAGCAACCCTTCTGGTCGGCCCAGTAGCAGCCGCGCGTCCGGAGGATCAGGACGAACGCCGGCACGCGCTCCGTCCCGATCGCCTCGCTCTCGACCCACTGGTTGACGTACCGGCGCGCGGCGACGGGTCCCGCCGGCGGCGGCCGTCGGTCGTGCGCGACCGTGCGGGCGAGCGACGGTCCGCTCACGGTTCCTCGATGTCGAGCTCCACGCGATCGCCGTCGTGCAGGCGGAGCGCGTCGCGCAGGCAGTCGCGGGCGACGAACTCGACCACGTCCTGGTAGTGCGTCCGGTCGGGGTGGATCAGGTGACACGCATGGCCGTTCATGCGAGCGGGGAAGCACGTCGCGCCGCCGAAGGTGCGTCCGCTCGCCGGGAACCCGTCGATCCGAAGGCCTCGCCAGCTCGCGACGAGGTCCGCCTTGCGGAGCGCCGGGCCCTCCAGTCGGACATTGAGCGTGCCCGGGTACGGCGCGTAGCCGAGCCGCTCCGTGAACTGCACGACGTAGCCCGGCTGGCTCAGGTAGTACCGGCCCTCGCCGAGGCCGCTCGCGACCTTGCCCGCGAAGGAGATCGTCGCCGGACCCTCGAAGATGCGGTGGTACGCCCGGTACTCCGCCCGGAGGAGCGCCATCGCCGCCGCGGTGAGCTGCACGCGCTGCCGGCGCTGGGCCAGCGAGCGGGTGACCAGCCCCCGGTGCTCGAGGGCGACGAGGTAGCGGTCGGCCGCCTGCTGGCTCACGCCGAGCTTCTCGCCGATCTCGCGCGACGTCACCACCATGGGCGTCTGGTCGGCGCCCGCGAGCGCGAGGTACTTCAGCACCGCCAGCGTCTCGCCGGCCGGCCGGGGCCGCGGGCGACCGGGGGGTCGGGACGAGGTCGGCACGGGCTCACGCCGGTTTCGCGACCCGGCCCTCGGGCGCGTGGAGCGACACGACGTTCGAGCCCCGAAGCACGACCCGCCCGAGCCGCCGCGTGACCTCGGCGGTCGCTTCCTCGGCGTCGTCCAGCACGAGGTTCAGGTGCTCGTCGAGCCCGAGCAGCTTCCCCGAGATCTCCCGGGCGTCCTTGAGCAGCAGCGTCACGCGCTGCCCGACCACTCGCTCGAAGAGGTAGGTCGGGGCCTCCGTCATCGCGCGAACGACCGACCGCGCAAGATAGCGTTTGCCGCCGGACGGAGCGTCTAGGCTAAGCGCGCTCGCGCGTCGGACGTCGTCGATGGCCTCCCCCCCGCGCCTGTCGAAGGGGCTCGACGATGTCCTGGTCGGACGCTCGTCGATCAGCTGGGTGGGCGGAGAGACCGGCGACCTCGTCTACCGTGGGTTCGACGTGCGCGACATCGTCCCCGGGGTGCCGTACGAGTCCGTGGTCCATCTCCTCCTGTTCGGCGAACCGCCGTCCGCGGACCCCTCACGAGAGGTCGGCCGTGAGCTGGTCACCCGACGCACGGTCCCGCCGTCGATCGAGCGGGTCGTCGACGCGTTGCCGACCGGCATGCCGCCGCTCGAAGCGCTCCGGACGATCCTCTCGTCGCTCGGGACCGGGTCGTACGGCTACCCGCCGACCCGCGAGGAAGGGTTCGACCTCATCGCGCGGACCCCGGTGCTGCTCGCCCGCTACGTCCGCCGCTCCCGCGGCCTCCCGCCCGTCCCGCCGAGGGCGGACCTCGGTCACGCGGCGAATCTCCTCTGGATGCTGTTCGGCCAGCTCCCCGAACCGCGGCACGTCGCCGCGCTCGAAGGGTACCTCGACCTTCTGGCGGACCACGGGATGAACGCGTCGACGTTCGCGCTCTGCGTCGCTATCTCGACGCAGTCCGACCTCGTGAGCGCCGCGACGGCCGCGCTCGCCACGCTGAAGGGCCCGGTCCACGGCGGGGCGCCCAGCCGGGTCTCGGATATGCTCGACGCGATCGGTTCCGCCGACCGGGCCGAACCGTGGATCCGGGAGCGGCTCGCACGGAAGGAGGTGCTCTACGGGTTCGGGCACCGGGCCTACAAGACCGACGACCCTCGCGGGCTCGTGCTCCACGCGATTGCGAAGACCGTCGCCGACCCGCACCGGCTCGCGCTCGCGGAAGCGGTCGAGTCGACCGCCCTCGCCGCGCTCCGGCGGGAGAAGCCGGGGGCACGGCTCTTCACGAACGTCGAGTACTACAGCGCCGTGGTCCTCGAGGGCGTCGGGATGCCCCGGGAACTGTTCACCCCGACGTTCGCGGTCGCGCGGACGGCCGGCTGGACCGCGCACGCGCTCGAGCAGGCCGCCGACAATCGGCTGATCCGCCCGGACGTGGAGTACGTCGGGCCCCCGAAGGGGCGGACGTGGCCCCGTCCGCTCCCGGGCCGCTGACCTCGGCGGGGACCGCGGTCCCTACGACTGGCTCTTCTCGTCGCCGGCGTCCTTGTCGACGACCTTGAAGTCCGCGTCGACGGCGCCCGGGGCGCCGGTGCTCTCGTCGGAGGGAGGCACGCCGGCCCCTTCCCCGTTCGGCGGTGCCTGAGCGGCGCCGCCCGGCGGCGGCGTGCCCGACTGGTACATCTTGCGGGCGATCGCGTGCAGCGTCGAGGTGAGGTCGTCGGTCTTCGCCCGGAGGTCGGAGAGCGCCACGTCCTTCGACGCGAGCGCGGCGCGGAGCGCCGTCACCTTCTCCCGGACCGAGGCGGCGTCCGCGCTCTCGATCTTGTCCTTCGAGTCGGTGAGCAACCGGTCCGCCTCGTAGGCGAGCGACTCGGCGTGGTTCTTCACGTTCACGAGCTCCGCCCGGGCCTTGTCGGCGTCGGCGAACTGCTCGGCCTGGTGGACCATCTTCTCGACCTCGTCCTTCGAGAGCTTGTTGGACGCGGTGATCGTGATCCCCTGCTTCCGGCCGGACGCCATGTCCTTCGCCGAGACGTTGAGCAACCCGTTCGCGTCGATGTCGAAGCTCACCTCGATCTGGGGGACCCCGCGCGGCGCGGGGGGGATCCCCGTGAGGAGGAAGCTGCCGAGCGCGACGTTGTCCTCGGCCATCGGACGCTCGCCCTGGCTGATCTTGATCTCGACCGTCGACTGGCTGTCGGAGGCCGTGGTGAAGATCTGGGCCTTGTGGGTCGGGATCGTCGTGTTGCGCTCGATCAGGCGCGTGAAGACGCCCCCCATCGTCTCGAGGCCGAGGGAGAGCGGCGTGACGTCGAGGAGGAGGACGTCCTTCACCTCGCCCGCGAGGACCCCGCCCTGGATCGCCGCGCCCATCGCGACGCACTCCATCGGGTCGACGCCCCGTTCGATCGGCCGTCCGATCGCGGTCTCGAGGAACTTCTGCAC
>JASHWZ010000112.1 GCA_030043865.1 Thermoplasmata archaeon
GAGAGCGGGTAGACTCCCTCGTAGAGCGCGTTCGCCCGCAGCGCCGGGCCGAGGAACTCCCGCGCGAACTCCTCGCGCGCGTCGACCAGGTACGCCTTCGAGGCCCCCGACGCTTCGGCCTTGGCCCGGACCTTCTCGAGGTCACCGGGCTGGCCGACGTTGACGGTGAGGGTGACGACGTCGGCCCCCTTCTTCTCCCGCAGCCAGGGGATCGACACGGACGTGTCGAGCCCGCCGGAGTAGGCGAGCACGACCTTCGACCGATCGGACACGTTCGCGTTCCTCTCGTAGGTGTCAGCCGGCGCGACGGATTTATACCATCCGACCATGGATGGACAATTCAGGGCACTTTTGTCCGGAATATGACACGACCCAATTCCGACCCCGGCTCGATCGCCCGGCAGGTGCGGGGGTACCTGGACGGCCACCCGGTGATCGGCGACGCGATCCGTCTCGGGATCGGCAACTACTCCGCCATCGCGCGGAAGATCGCCGCCGACCTCGGCCAGCCGCATCCCGAGGCGATCATCGCGGCCTGCCGCCGCTACCCGAGGGGCCGGGGCGAGTCGTTCCGTGAGGCCGGCGTGCGCCGCGTCCTGCGGAAGAGCCGGATCGAGACACGCACCCGGGTCGCCGCGATCACGCTGAGCCAGGGGGTCGACGTGCTGCAACGGCTCGGGGACGTCGTGGAGGAGCTCCTCGACGAGAACTCGCTCTGCCGCGTGATCCAGGTGTCGCGGGGCACGGTCGTGATCGTGGACGAGGACTCGGTGCTCCGCGTCACGAAGGAGCTCCGGGGCCCCCAGGTCCTCGGCGTCCGGAAGGGGCTCGTGGAGCTCGCGGTCACGAGCCCGGAGAGCATCGAAGAGACTCCCGGGCTCCTCACGTTGCTGACCGGCGTGCTCTCGGCCCAGGGGATCAACATCGTGGAGGCGCTCTCTTGCTACACGGACACGATCTTCCTATTGGACGAGGACGACCTTCACGCGGCGATGGCCGTAGTCACGCGCGCGCTCGGCTGATCGGGCGCGACCGGTCGAGCCCACCGGAAGCGAGGCGGTCGCGGTGGGGGCGCCGACCCCCCTCTGCCTCTCGCCGGCGGCCCCGGGAGCCCCGGCGGACCCCACCCCCGTCATGCTCACGACCCCTCGCGGATTCTGGCGACCTCCCATGCCCGCTCGTCGCCCCGTCGGGTCCGCCGACGCCCTCGCCCGCGTCGTTCTGAACCGATACCTCGGGGTCCGCCGGGGAGAGCCCGTCACCGTCGAAAGCTGGAGCCATGCGCTCCCGTGGGCCCGCGCTCTCGTCGTCGAGGCACGCCGCCAAGGGGCGCGACCCGTGCTGGTGGTCGAGGACGAGGACGCGTACTTTCGGTCGCTCGCGACGGCCGGAGCCGGGGGGACCGTACGACGGGGATCGGGGTGGACCCCTCGAGGGGGCGCCCATGTCTACCTCGGAGGACCCGAGGAGTTCGACCGGCTCCTCGGGTTGCCGGCCGCCGACCGGGCGCGGCTGCTCGACCGACACGACCGTACGTGGTGGGCGGAGGCGCGCCGCACCCGCACGCGCGCGGTCCGCCTCGCCGTCGTCGACGCCACTCCTTCCGCGGCCGCGCGGTTCGAGGTCGATCGAGAGGCCTGGCAGTCGGAGCTTCTTCGGGGTTCCCTCGTCGACCCCGCTCGCCTCGACCGCGCCGCGACCCGGGTCGTGGCCGCCCTCGGGCGCGCCCGTCGTCTGCGCATCCGCCATCCGAACGGCACTGACCTGACCGTCGAACGGGCCGGTCGGACCCCGTTCGTCGACCTGGGCCGACCGGACCCGGCCGCGGGCATCGTGTGGTCGCGGGTTCCGGCGGGTCTGGTCGTCCTACCGTTACGGTCGGGGGCGACCCGGGGTACCTGGGAATCGAATCGCTCGACCTACGATCGGTTCGTTCGTGCTCCGGTCACTTCGGGAAGCCGGTTCTCGTTCCGCGACGGTCGGCTCGTCGACGCTGAATTCGAGCGGGGCGGCGAGCCGTTCGACACGGTCGTCTCGCGCGTCGGTCGCGACCGGCCGCGCGCGGTCGCCGTGACGGTCGGGGTGAACCCCGCCGTCAACGCCGCCCCGGAGGTCGAGTCTCTACCGGAAGGAACGCTGGGCCTCCTCATCGCCGACGCCCCGTACCGCCCGGGCGGGGCCGGACCGGCGTTCAGCTTCCTCGCGACGCTCGCCCACGCCGAGGTCGACGCGGACGGCCGGAGCTGGCTCCGGGCGGGCCGCCCCGCGGAGGACCGCGCCGCGTAGGGCCGACGTGCCCGTCCGCTCAGCGCGCGAACCGTTCGGCGAACGCGTCGAGGAACGTCCGCGCGTCGTCCAGGTGGCGCGCGGAGATCTGCTCGACGTTCACCCCGAGCGGCACCTCGACGTCGGCCGACCGGCAGCGCTCGGCGACGGTCGTCCAGACCTCGAGCGCCCGGTCGACGCTCCGACGGAGGTTGCCTCCGTCCTCCCCTTCGAGGATCGCCCGCTCCACCGCTTCCGGAACGTCGGCCCCGAGCCACCGGATGAATTCGGCGTCCTGGTCGTCGACCAGCGGCGCGAAGCTCAGCAGCACGGGCGCGGGGGGAAGGGACGCGTGGCGACAGAGCAGGTCGTACTCGCGCACCATCCCGAACGTGCTGTCGGCGTCGAAGACGATCTGGGTCGTGAAGAACGACGCACCGGCCCGCGTCTTCGAGAGCATCCGGTGCGGCTCCCCGTCGCGCTGGGGGATCGTGATGTTCCCGACCAGACCCCCGGCCGCCTCGACGATCGGGCGACAGACCCGGTCCGCTTCGGTGACGCCGGGTCCCGGGTACGGGATGTATCGACTGGTTCCCCCGACGAGCACGACGTGCCGCAAACCCATCCGCACGGTCTCGGAGGCCCACCGTTCGATCGCCTCCGGACTGTCGAGATGCGCGACGACCTTGTTCACGACGACTTCCCGAACGGTCCGCTCCGCGAGGCGCCGGCCGTACTCCCGAGGGTCGGCCGTACGGTACAGCGGGCGACCTTCGTGGTTCTCGTCGACCAGCTCGGGGATATCGAGCGCATCGATTCGCGGATTCGCCCGTACGAGCGCGACCACCGCGTCGATCTCCGCCGTCGCTCGCGTCGCCTTGGCCCGGGAGGACGGGGGCACCGGTTCGAAGAAGAGGGGCTTGTCGCGCAACGCCTCGGAGAGCGCCCGACCCATGCGTGCCTCGTGTCCGCGAGGCCGGGGCGGTCGCTCGATAAAGCGTCTCGCCCGGGTTCCCCGATTGCAGGACGCGCAACCCCGCTTCCGCCGGGGCAACCGCGCGCCACGAAGGACCGAACCGCTAAGGTCGGACGGCCGTTCGCCCGGACGTGGGATCGCGTCACGTCGGCGACGTCCTCTCCCTCGTACGGCAGGGACTTCGTCTCGGCGTCGAGTTCGGGTCGCACTCGGTCGAAGCCCTGCTCTGGGTCGCGGAGACCGTCGAGGAAGGCGTCTACGAGGCCCAATCCCTCCGGCGGGTCGACGGGGCGCTCGAGTTCGCGCTGGACAATCCCCCGCTGAGGGTCGGCGCGTTCTCGGCGCTCGTCGTCCGCGTGAACGGAGTCGAGGTCCCCCCGGACCGGGTACGGATCCGACCGGGCCCGGGGACCGCGTGGCGCGCCGGCTCGACGGTGTCGGCGAACGCTCCGTGGTACCTGACCGCGGGCGACCGAACGGAGTTCCGGTTGATCGGGGAGTTCGGCCGCGGCGACGCCGAGACGACGGTCCGGCTCGAACTCCACGTCCCCGCCATCCCGCCTCGCGTCTGGTTCGAGTTCTCCGAGCGGCCGGAGGAGGTCGCGCTCGAGCCGTGACCGACCCCCCGGCGACGGCACCGATCCTCCTGTCGAGCCGGCGCTCGTCGGCCCTGCTCGACGGACGGGGCGACCTCGTGCTCCCGCGCGAGATGCGCGGGGCGACGGCGGAGTGGGGCGGGGTCATCGGTCAATGCGTGCGCCTGACCGGTGCGTGGCGCTTCGCCCTGCGGCGCGACGACCGCGAGACCGACCTGCCCACGACCCTCGAGGAGACGGACCTCCGCGGAACGCGTTGGCAGAGCCGACATCGCTGGGACGACCTCGCGATCTCGCAGTCGGTCACGGTGCTCGAGAACGTCCCGGGCGTCGTTCGCACGCTGCGTTGCGAGTCGATCGGTGGGGCTCCCGGCACCCTCACGGTGACCAGCGAGTTCGTCCCGTTCCTCCTCCCCG
>JASHWZ010000113.1 GCA_030043865.1 Thermoplasmata archaeon
TGCTCGTTCCCGGTGATCTCGGCCCAAAGCCCCGGGGTGCCCGGCGGGGCGTACGGGCTGACGCCGTCGTCCGTGAATCGGTAGGCTTTGTACTCCGTGAGCGACGCGACGTCCGCCGCGCCGAGCCGCTTGCCCCGGTCGACGTGCGCCGCCTTGAGGTCGAAGCGGGCGCTGGTCGTCGTGTTCTGGCAGAGCGCTTGGTCGAGCAGGAGGATCACCGGGACCCGCCACTTCTCGGCGAGGTTGAGGGCCTGGATCGTGAGGTCGAAACAGTCCTCGGGATTGGACGGTGCGACGATGAACCGCGGGTACTCCCCGTGGCCGAGGTTCGCGAGGTGGGAGAGGTCCGACTGCTCGTGCCGCGTCGGCTGTCCGGTGCTCGGACCGACCCGCTGGCAGTCGGCGATGACGATCGGGATCTCGGCGGTCCCGGCGTGACCGATCCCTTCGGTCATGAGCGAGAGGCCGGGTCCGCTCGTCGACGTCATCACTCGGGCACCCGCGTACGCGGCCCCGATCACCATGTTCACGGCCGCGAGCTCGTCTTCCGCCTGGCGGACCACCCCACCGAACGCGGGCAGGTACCGCTGCAGGTATTCCATCACCTCGGTCGCGGGCGTGATCGGGTAGCCCGCGAAGAAGCGGCCCCCGCCGACGACGAACCCGAGGGCGACGGCCTGGTTGCCGGTGGTGAGGATGAGGTCGTGCGCGTCGCCGTCGACGACGCTGAAGCGTCCGGAGACGCCGGTCGCTTCGAGGGCGGCCTTGCGACCGATCTCGAGCGCCTTCAGGTTCTTCTCGAGCGCTTCTCCGCCGCGGCGCTTGAACCGCTCCTCGATGACCTCCCGGGTCTTCGCCGGGTCGAAGCCGAGCAGGACGGAGAGGGCGCCGTACGCCGCCGTGTTCTTGAAGATCGGCTGGCCGAGCGGTCCTCCCACGAGGGTCGCGAACGGAAACCCCGAGGCGTTGGGGAGGTCGACGTGGAACGCCGTGGAGTCGTAGATGATGTAGCCGTGCGCCGCGAGCTCGGCGCGTCCCATCTCGACCGCCTCGTTGTCGAACGCGACCAGCACGTCGACCTCGGGCTTGACCGCCGAGATCGGGTCGCGCGATGCGCGGACCGAGGCGTCGGCGTGTCCGCCCCGGATGCGGGAGAGCACGTTCCGGGAGGTGTAGACGTACAGCCCGGACTTCCGGAAGTACCGTCCGAGAAGGTCCGAGACGGTGAGGGTACCGTCCCCGCCCTGACCGCCGATCATCACGCTCAGGTCGGCGAGCTCGATCGGGGGCTTCGGCCCGGCGGGGCCGGCGTCGACCGGAAGCGGAGTGCTGCGAGCGGCGGGCGTCGTCATGGATTCTCAGAAACGCGCGGGGGTTGAGTAGTACCCGGTTCGAGCACCGGTGCGTATTTAAGCCGGCAGGCGAGCGTCCGCGAAAAATCGACGTGCGAGCACGTCGCGGGGCCTCCGGCCGGCCAAGAGTTAAGCGCGCGCGCCGGGTGGAAGTCTCGATGGCGGAGCCTCGCCTCGTCGAGGACTACCACCCGGCGACCGCGCGGGAGCGGGCCATCTCCGAACCGATCGTGTTCTGGGACGAGACGCTCCGCGATGGCGAGCAGACGCCCGGCGTGCACTTCTCGCCGGAGGAAAAGCTCCGGGTGGCGACCCTGCTCTCGGAGATCGGGGTGTCGGTGGTCAACGCCGGGATCCCGGTCGTCTCCGAGGAGGAGGCTCGCGCGGTTCGTCTGGTCGCGTCGGCCGGACTGAAGGCGGACATCCTCGCCGCCGCGCGTACGGTGCCGGCGGACGTCGACGCGGTCATCCGCAGCGGCGCGTCGCACATCGCGATCTTCGTCGCCGCGAGCAACGTCCACCTGCGCTACAAGCTTCGGATGAGCCCGGAGGAGGTGCGGGCCGCCTCGCTGAAGACCGTGCGCCAGGCGAAGGACGCCGGCCTCCACGTCGCGTTCGTCACCGAGGATACGGTGCGGGCTCCGTTCGACTTCGTCGAGCGGCTCTACCGCGACGTGCAGGACGCCGGCGCCGACCGTCTCGTGGTCGCGGATACCGTCGGCATCATGACGCCGCTCACGTTCCGATGGTACCTCAAGGAGTTCCAGCGCCGGGTCGCCCCCAAGGACCTCTCCGTCCACTGTCACAACGACTTCGGTCTCGCGGCCGCGAATACGCTGACCGCGATCGAGTGCGGCGCCCGCGCCCCGCACGTCTGCGTCAACGGCCTCGGGGAGCGGGCCGGGAACGCCTCCCTCGAGGAGGTCGTCCTCGAGCTCGAGGCGCTTTACGGGGTCCGGACCGGGGTCCGGACCGAGCGGCTCTTGGAGCTCTCGCGACTCGTCGAAGAGCTCTCGGGCATCCCGGTCCAAGCGAACAAGGCGCTCGTCGGCTACAACGCGTTCTCCCACGAGGCCGGCATCCACACGCACGGCATCCTCGCGAACACGCTGACCTACGAACCGCTCCAGCCCGAGAGGGTCGGCGCCCGCCGACAGATGATCCTCGGCAAGCACACCGGCAAGGCGGCCGTGGTCGAGAAGCTCAAGGAGCGGGGCCTGACCGCCTCGGACCCGCTCCTCCTCGCGCTCCTCCAACGGATCAAGACCAGCACCGAGGCCCGCACGAAGGACGACCTCCGCCGCTTCCTCGAAGAGTACCGACACCTATTCGAGCGCCCGGGGCTCTCGGACGAGGAGTTCTGGACGATGGTGGAGGCCGTCGGGATCGGGGCGGTGACCTCATGACGGGGCCGAACGGGCACGGCCAGACGCTCGCCGAGAAGGTCCTCGCCCGGGCGTCGGGGCTCGACCGGGTCGTCCCGGGGCAGATCATCGAGGGGAACGTCGACCTCGCGATGATGCACGAGCAGGGGGCCCAGACCGTCGCGCCGTTCCACCAGATGGGAGCCGAGAAGGTCTGGGACCCGGACCGCGTCGTGATCGCGATCGACCATTGGGTGCCCGCGTCGACCGAGGGGGCTGCGGTCCTCCACCGGATCCTGCGCAAGTTCGCCGCGGAGACCCAGCTGCCGCACTTCTACGACGTCGGGCGCCACGGGATCTGCCATCAGATCCTCGCCGAGAACGGGTGGGTCGTACCGGGAGACCTCGCGGTCGGGACCGACTCGCACACGAACATGCTCGGCGCGATGGGCGCCGTCGCGACCGGCATCGGACCGACCGAGATGGCGGCCGTGCTCGCGCTCGGACGTCTGTGGCTCAAGGTCCCTCCCACGATCCGGGTCCGCGTTCGGGGCCGGATGGGCCGGGGCGTGACCGCGAAGGACCTCGTGCTCCGGATCCTCGGCGAGATCAAGACGACCGGGGCGACGTACAAGTCGGTCGAGTTCACCGGCCCCGGGATCGAGGCGCTCTCGATGCCCGAGCGGTTCACGATCTGCAACATGACGACCGAGATGGGCGCGAAGTGCGGCGTGGTCGCGCCCGACCAGAAGACGTTCGACTACCTCGCTCCGATCGCCAAGCACGCGATGCATCCGCTCTCGGCCGACGCGGACGCGCAGTACGAGCGCACGCTCGACATCGACCTCGACGGGATGTCGCCGATGGTCGCCTGCCCGTACTCCCCGGACAACGTCCGCCCCCTCGAGGAGGTCGCCCGGGAGCACGTCAAGGTCGACCAGGTGTTCCTCGGCTCCTGCACGAACGCCCGGATCGAGGACCTTCGCGAAGGGGCGGCGCTGATGAAGGGTCACCAGGTCGCGAAGGGGGTGCGATTCATCGTCTCCCCGGCATCGACCGCGATCTACGACCAGTGCCTGAAGGAAGGGATCATCCAGACGTTCACCGACGCCGGGGCGGTCTTCACGAACTCGAGCTGCTCCGCCTGCTTCGGTGGCAACATGGGGATCCTCGCCCCGGACGAGGTCTGCGCGTCGTCGTCCAACCGGAACTTCCCCGGTCGCATGGGCGCGAAGGAGGCCCGGATCTACCTCATGTCGCCGGCCGCGACCGTGGCGGCGGCGATCCGCGGTGAGATCGTCGACCATCGGGAGCTCCTGTAGGGGGCCGGGCCGTGAAGGATGTCATCGAGGGGCGCGTCTGGACCCTGGGTAAGGACGTCGACACCGACGGCATCATCTCGGGCAAGTACCTCACGATCATCGACCCGAACGAACTGAAAAAGCACGTCTTCGAGATCGCGCTGCCCGAGTTCGCGGCGGGAGCTCGGCCCGGTGACATCATCGTCGCCGACGAGAACTTCGGCTGCGGCTCGAGCCGGGAGCACGCGCCCCAGGCGATGAAGGCGATCGGGGTCGGCGCCGTCGTCGCCGACTCGTTCGCCCGCATCTTCTTCCGCAACGCGATCAACCTCGGGCTCCCGACCGTGGAGGCCCGCGGGGTCCGGGCGATCTTCGAGAAGGGCGACGTCGCGCGCATCGAGATGCGGGCCGGTCGGATCACCAACGTCCGCACCGGAGCCACGGTGGAGTTCCCGCCGCTGCCCGCCCACCTGCTCGGCCTTCTCGAGGCGGGCGGACTCGTCGAGAAGGTGCGGGCCGAGCTCGCCGCGCGCAAGGCCGGGGCGGCGCCGACGCCATGAGGGACGCGGCGTACGAGCTCGCGGTCTTCCCGGGCGATGGGACCGGGCCCGAGGTCGTGAAGGAGGGGCTGAAGGTCCTCGACGCGTTGGCGGAGGGTGGGCCGGCGCCGTGGCGGGCGACCGAGTACCCGGGCGGTGGCCAGTACTTCCTGCGCACCGGTCGCGAATGGGACCCCGAGGGGGAAGCCGCGGCGCGCCGCGCCGACGCGATCCTGCTCGGGGCGGTCGGTTGGCCGGGGGCCACGCTCTCGAACGGCGACATCGCCGGTCGCGCCCTCGTGCTCGGGCTGCGCGAGTCCCTCGACCTGTACGCGAACGTCCGTCCCTGCCGTCTCTACCCGGGGGTCAAGCACCGCATCAGCGGGGAGTACCGCGAGGTCTGGTCGCCGAAGAACGTCGACCTCGTGATCGTACGGGAGAACACGGAGGACCTCTACACGCCGGCGCGCGGCCGACTGCGGCGGGCCGACGAGACGGAAGTGGCGGTCGATACGCGGATCATCACCCGGAAGGGGGCGGAGCGCGTGATCCGCTACGCGTTCGAGCTCGCCCGGGCGCGGACCCGGGGAGCGCCCGAGGACGGGGTCCGTCGGGTGACGTGCGTCGACAAGGCGAACGTCATGGAGGGCTGCCGGTTCTTCCGAGAGACGTACGACCGCGTCGCGAAGGAGTATCCCGAGATCGAGCGCGACTACGCGTACGTGGACGCGTTCGCGCAGTGGCTCGTCCGCAATCCCGAGCGGTTCAACGTCGTCGTCGCGACCAACATGATGGGCGATATCATCACCGACCTGGCCGCGGTGCTCCAGGGCGGGATGGGGTTCGCGGCCGGAGGGAACATCGGCGCCGAGCACGCGATGTTCGAGCCGGTCCACGGGAGCGCGCCGAAGTACGCCGGCAAGAACCAAGTGAACCCGTTCGCGACGTTCCTCGCGGTCGAGCAGTTGCTCCGCTGGCTCGGCGACCGACACGGCGACCGGCGCCTGACCGAGCCCGCGGACCGCCTCGAGCGGGCGATCGCCCGCGTGCTCGCGGAGGGCCAGGCGCAGACGTACGACCAGGGCGGTACGACGACGACCAGCGGCGCGGGCGACCGGCTCGCCGCCGCCGTGCGCGCGGAGGCCCGATGACCGGCCGGTCGGTCGCGATCGTCGGCGGCGCGACGACGATGTTCGGCGTCCGCCCGACGACCTGGCCCGAGATGGCCCAGGAGGTCGGCGCGGCGCTGTTCCGCGCGGTGCCCGAACTCACCGCCGCGGACGTCGACTCGCTGTTCGTCGGCGCCGCCGAGCCCGAGCGGTTCGCCTTCCAGTCGCACGTCGCGCCGCTCGCGGCAGAGCAGATGGGGCTCCGCCCGCACCGCGTGATCCAGCGCACCGAGCTCGCCTGCGCGTCGGGCCAGAGCGCGATCCGCTCGGCGTACGCGGCGATCGCCGCGGGGATCTCCGACGTCGCGGTCGCGGTCGGGGTCGAGAAGATGAACCTGCCGTCCATGGCGGAGGCCAACACCTCGATGGGCTGCGTGATGGACCGTCCGTGGGACGGGCCGCACGGCGCGACCGCCCCGCCGTTCTTCGCGATGGTCGCCCAGCGCCACATGCTCGAGTTCGGCACGACGGCCGAGATGATGGCGGCGGTCTCGGAGAAGAACCACCGGTTCGCGAACTCGAACCCGCACGCCCAGTTCTACGGGAAAAAGTTCTCCCGGGAGAAGCTGCTCGGACTCCCGGTCGTCGCGCCGCCGCTCCGGCTCGGCGACTGCTCGTCGATGACCGACGGCGCGGCCGCGGTCGTGCTCGCCGCCGAGGAGCTCGTGCCGAGGTACTCGAGGACGCCTGCCTGGATCCGGGGCACCGGTCAGTACTCGGACTTCCACAACCTCGCGAACGCCGGCCCGCTCACCGAGTGGGGCGGGCTGACCCGGGCGGCCCGGGAAGCGCTCGGTCGGGCGAAGGTCTCGATCGCCGACATCGACTTCGCCGAG
>JASHWZ010000114.1 GCA_030043865.1 Thermoplasmata archaeon
CAGGCGATGCTGCGCGAGGAAGTGACGACGTTCTCCGGGCGGATGCAGGCGGAACCGTCGCGGCGCCTCGAGCCCCGCGCCGCGGAGGTGGTGGCGAAGCTCGACCGGCACCTCGCCGAGACCCGCGGCGGGACCGCCGGCGCCGCGGTGCATCGCTTCGAGGCGGAGCTCCAGAAGGAGGTCCGCGCGGTCGTCGACCCCGCGCGCCGGGCGCTCGCTCTCGAGGCGCAGCAGGAGCTCGAACGCATCGCGCTCGAGTTCGAGTCACGGTTGAAGCGCTGGCTGGTCGACCTGGGCCGTCGGGTCGCCCAGGAGTTCGGCGTCGAGTTGCCCGAGCTCGCGGTCGAAGGTTCGCTCGCCGCGTCCGAGCAGTACAGCGACCGCGTGGAGCGGATGTACGAGGGGACGATGGCGGGCCAGACGGCCCTCCTGCTCCCGTCGGGTCTGCTGCGGCGTCGATTGCGCTCCCGACTTCCCCGGATCGTGCAGGAGGAGCTGGATGCGCAGGCCGGCCGACTCGCGAGCGACCTCGTCGAGCGGCTCGGCAAGTCGTGGGAGAGTCTCCGCTCGCACGCCGCCGAGCAGCTGGAACGCGACGTGCGGACGCTCGAGTCCGCGCTGAACGAAGGTCAGCGCCGGCAGGCCGAGGGCCACGGAGCGAGCGCGACGTGGAGCGAGCGGATGAGAGAGCTTCGCCAGACGCTCGCCGCCATCGAAGCAACGGCGACGCCGAGCCCCGTCGCACGGTAAGCGGAGGCGACGATGGACGCGGAACCTCGAGCCGACGTCCTCCCGCTAGGGACCGGGCGAGCGTTCGCCGACGGCGCGGGCCCCGCGGCACCGGCCGCTCCCACCTTCGCGAGCATCCTGTTCTTGGACCCCGCGCGGTCCCCGCCGCCGGCCGACCCTCGCGTGCTCACGGACCTCAACCTGGACCAGGTGATCTCGGCGCTGTCGAAGGGTCGCGAGGAATACGACCTCGTCCCGCTGCTGTCGGTCCCGCTCCCCGACCTCGACTCGATCGCCTACCGGCAGGCCGTGTTCCGCGACCTGGAATCGGAGCCCATCCGAGCGGCGGTCGAGTCGTTCGCCTCGGGGATGGCATCGATGCGCCACGCCCTCGGCCTGGTCCAGAAGCTGCGCAACGAGTTCCAGCGCGCGCGCTGGCACCTCGAAGCGGTGCAGGAGTACGGTCGGGCCGTCCCCCAGCTCGTGCAAGCGCTGGGCGCCGCGGCGCCTCGCTCGGACGGCCTCCGATCGCTGCTGCTCTACCTTCGGGCGTACGTGGACTCCGGTCCGTTCCGAAGCCTCGTAACGGACGCCGGTCGGCTCCGGTCCGAGCTGGACGGGATCACCTACTGCGTGCTGGTCGAGGGACGCCGGGTGACGGTCAGCCGATACTCGGGCGAGGCCGACTACGGCTCGGAGATCGAGGCGACGTTCCGTCGCTTCCCCCAGGGGACGACCCCGAATCGGCAGTTTCGGCGCACCGCGTGGGACGACATGGACCCGGTCGAGGAAGAGATCCAGGAGCAGGTCGCCCGGGTCTTTTCGCCGACCTTCGCGTCGCTCCGGACGTTCCCGGCCCGTCACCCGGACTTCGCCGACCCGGCCGTGGTCCGGTTCGACCGCGAGGTCGAGTTCTACCTCGCCTACCTCGAGATGGTGCGTCGGCTCCGGGCCGGGGGTCTCGAGTTCAGCTACCCGGAGGTCTCGGACCGGTCGAAGCAACTCGACGTCCGGCAAGCGTTCGACCTGGCCCTGGCGGAAAAGCTGCGGAACCAGCGGGCGCGCGTCGTCGTCAACGACGTGATGCTTGACGGTCCGGAGCGGATCGCCGTGGTCTCGGGGCCGAACAACGGCGGGAAGACGACGTTCGCGCGTATGTTCGGCCAACTCCTCTACCTGGCGCGGCTCGGCGGCCCCGTTCCGGGGTCTTCCGCGCGTCTCTTCCTCACCGACCGGATCTTCACGCACTTCGAGCGCGTCGAACGGACGACCGAGATGCGAGGCAAACTGATGGACGAGCTCGTCCGGGTGCGCGAGATCCTCCGGGACGCGACCGACCGGAGCGCCATCGTCCTGAACGAAACGTTCGCCTCGGCGACCGTCCACGACGCGCTGTTCCTCGGCCGCCGGGTCCTCGAGGAGGTCCGCTCGCGCGACGCGCTCTGCGTCTATGTGACGTTCCTGGACGAGCTGTCGACCCTGGGGCCTGAGACCGTGAGCGTCGTGAGCCAGGTCGCCCCGGACGACCCCGAGGTCCGAACGTTCCGAGTCGTGCGCCAGCCCGCGGACGGCCGGGCGTACGCCACGACGCTCGCCCGGAAGTACGGGCTCACCTACGACCGCGTGCGGAGCCGGGTGGGCCCATGATCCCGCGGTTGCTCTGGCCCGAGCAGGACTTCGACCCGTCGGCCCCGCTCCCCGGCCGCTGGGAGGAGCTCAGCCAGGACCTCTCGCTCGCGACCCTGTTCGGGGCGATGGCCGGGGACGACGAGTACCTTCGGTCGGTCGTTCCGAAGGTCGTCCTCCAGAGCGTCACGGACCCGGCGGTCGTTCGGTACCGCCAGGAGGTGCTCACCGATTGCTTCCAGCACCCGGAGGTCGCCGAGGAGCTCTACCGCCTCGCCGTCCGGGCCCATCTCGCGGAGCGGGAGGCGTGGGGGTTCGGCGACACGCCGGATTCGGTCCTCTACCGGTCGGTCCGGCTCCTGAAGCTCCTGCTCCCGCTGATGCGCCAGCTCCGCGCCATCGCCGACACGCACCGCTCCACCTTCCGCTCCGCGGGATTCCGACGGCTCTTCGATTCGATCGTGGCGGAGCTCGACGCTCCGTTCTTCGCGGAAGTCGAAGGGCACATCGGCCGGCTCGAGTCGCCGAAGTCGCTCCTCGTCAGCGTTCGACTCGGACCCGGCAACAAGGCGGTCGAACCGGTGCTGCGCACCGCCCGCCAGACCCGGCGGTCCTGGACCGAGCGGATCTTCCCCCGCCGGTCGCCCTACTCGTTCGAGCTCCCCGAACGGGACGAGTCCGGGCTCCGGGCGCTCCGCGACTTCGAGAACCGCGGGATCGCGAGCGCCGCCCGCGCGGTCGAGCGGTCCGTCGGTCACGTGCAGCGGTTCTTCTCCCTGCTGCGGTCCGAGGTCGGCTTCTACCTCGCCGCTCTACGACTGCGCTCCACGCTGAGTGCCGCCGGTCTCGCGGTCTGCCTGCCCACCCCGCTCCCCACGGCGCAGGGCGCGCTCTCCGCGGACGGTCTCTACGAGGTCTGTCTCGCACTCGCGTCCCATCGCGCCGTGGTACCGAACGACCTGCGGGCGGACGGCGTTCGCCTCGTCCTGATCACCGGAGCCAACGAGGGCGGAAAGTCGACGTTCCTCCGGGCGCTCGGGCTCTCGCTCCTGATGCTCCAAGCGGGACTGTTCGTCCCCGCTCGCCAAATGACGGCGAGCCTCGGGCTCGGCTTCTACACCCACTTCAAGCGGGAAGAGGACGCCGCGATGGAGGGCGGCAAGCTCGACGAGGAGCTGAAGCGGATGAGCCAGATCGCCGACCGGATCCGGCCGGGCTGCTTCCTCCTCTGCAACGAATCGTTCGCGTCGACCAACGAGCGGGAGGGCTCGGAGATCGCGGAGGAGACCGTCCGGGCGTTCGTGGACGCCGGCGTTCGGGTCGTCTTCGTGACGCACCTCTACGACCTCGCGGAACGGCTCGTCGGCCGGGCCGCGCCGTCGACCCTGTTCTTGCGCGCCGAGAGGACCGAGGACGGGCGACGCACGTTCCGAATCCTCGAAGGGGCTCCGCTCGTCACCAGCTTCGGCGAGGACCTCTACCACCGGGTGTTCGAAGAGCGCACGTCCCCACCGGAGGGGTCCCCCACGACGTCGTAGGGCCCGGCGCCCGACCGACCGGCCTTCTAGGGGAGCGTGAGATCCGTGCCTTCCGACGCGGGGAGTTCGACCGTGGGATCGCGGCGCGTACCACTCCCACCGGGAGCCGCCCCGGACGACCCTTGGGGTCGCATCCTTCCGGCGGCCGAAGCCGTCGACTGGACCCCTTGGGGCTGGCCGTGCTTCGAGTGGGGCCGGGTGGCGGTCCTGACGATCGTCTTCGGCGCCGTGGTCGCCGGCGGAGTGTTCCTCGCCACGGGGACGCTCCGGTTCGTCGCGACGGTGCTCGCCGACGGATACGTCCTCCTCCTCGCACCGGCCGTCGCACTGCTCGCGGAGACGCTGCTCGTGCCCTGGCAGATCGGGCTCACCGAGCACGGGGTCACGTTCCGATATGCCTCGGGAGGGCTGGTCGTGCCGTGGACGCTCGTCGTGCCCGAGACGATCGGACGACACCGCCGACCGGCGCTCTGCTTCGTCCACCCCGAGTACGGACGAACGTACACGGTCCGCCTGCCGAAAATCACGGTTCGGGCGCTGCTCGAGAACCCCCACGCCGCCGAGTGGGTGCGCTACCGAGGGGCGGCGGGGGTCTGGGGGACCCACTCGACCGCCTCACGGTCCTGACAGCCGGTCCCCTTCGACCGGCGGTCGGGGTCCGTCGGACCCAACTCGGAGGTCACCGATATCCTCGGTAGTCCGATCCAACGGTCGCGGGACGCCGAGGAACTCGAGCGACGGGGGGCACCGGGGCGGCGAGGCACGCGATCGGTCCCGCCGTCAGGGACGGGCCGGGGAGGTGACGGGCGCGGCGATCGCTTCGGCCTTCTGCCGCTTCGACTTGAGCGCCACGCCCAGAATCAGGAGGAGAATCCCGAGGACGAGCAAGATGAGACCCAGGAACGGTTCGGTGCCCGTCAGGGTGGAGGTGACCGTCGGGGGGGTGCTCGACCCCGTCACGGCGAGGAAGACGAGGCTCCCGCCCGCGGGGATCGTGAACGAGTACGACCCGCTCGTGCCGGTCGTGTTGCCGACCGTGGAATTCGTCCCGCACGCCGCCTCGACCTCGGCGCTCGTGTTCGCCGAGTCGAGCTCTTCGGAAGTGACGGACTTCGTACACGTCACGGCGACGAACGTCACCACCTCGGGCGACGACCACGTGAGCTTCGCGTAGGTCGGGACCAACGGGCTCGCGGTGTAGATGTTGTAGGCGAAGGTGCAGTTCGGCGCGGTGGGACAGTCGGACGTTGACGCGCTGAAATTGTCCGACGACGGGATCAGGGGGACGAACCAGAGTACCGCGCCGAGAATGAGCAGGATCACGCCCACGACGACCAATCCGGCCCGCATCGGTCCTCCGTACGCCTAGGGGACTCCGACCCTTCTTACCTTAACTATCGACGTCCCCGCGGCGCCGCGAGGCCATTCGACGTGAGCGGCCCGCCCGGGCAGACTCTTAACCGAGATTACGATCACTCGATCGGGGCGCGAAGCCGTGAGGCGGCTCGAAGGCAAAGTAGCCCTCGTGACGGGCGGGAACAGTGGCATCGGTCTCGCGGCCGCCAAGGAGCTCCACGCGAACGGCGCGAGGGTCGTCATTTCCGGGCGCGACCCGGCGACCCTAGCGGACGCTGCTCGAGACCTCGGGCCCGAGGCGCTCGCGGTGCAGGCCGATCTGACGCGTCTCAGCGACATCGACCGCCTAATGGCCCGCACGCGAGAGGCGTTCGGAAAGATCGACGTCCTCTTCGTGAACGCTGGGATCTACGAGGGGGCCTCGCTCGAAGAAGTGGACGAGGCCGCGTTCGATGCGATGCTGAGTTCGAACCTCAAGGGTTCCTACTTCACCGTCCAAAAGGCGCTCCCGAACTTGAACTCCCCCGCATCGATCATCTTCAACGGGTCGGTCAACGCCCTGACGGGTATCGCGAACAGCTCCCTGTACACCGCCAACAAGGGCGCGGTACACGCATTGGCCCGAGCGCTGGCCGCCGAGCTTATCGGCCGGGGGATTCGGGTGAACACGGTGACCATCGGCCCGACGGCGACCCACCTGCTCACTCGGTCCGGCACCTCTCCGGAGATCCTGAAAGCGCAGGATGTCGCCCGGGTCGGCCGATCGCCGGTGAAGCGTCTGGGCCGGCCCGAGGAGGTGGCGAAGGTCGTGCTCTTCCTGGCCTCGGACGACTCGTCCTTCGTGGTCGGATCGGAGATCGCCGCTGACGGCGGGTGGCTCCTCAACACGATGTGAGGGGCGACCCGAGCTCGGTACGGGGTGGGACTCGTCAGGCGTCGCGGGGGGGCCCGCGCGGCACTCCCTTCGGTTCCACGGGATCTTGGACGCCCCCGATTTCCGGTGAAACAACCCCGATCTGCTGCAGGAGCGAGAACTGATCCTGGATCGACCAGATTTCGACGACCTTGCCCGACGCAAACCTCCAGATCGCTAGACCGCGCACTCGGACGACCCTCCGGGTCGCGGACACGCCACTGTACGGGCCGGTATGGGTCCCCTGCCAGACGAGTCGAATGACGAACCGATCGCCGGCTTCGATGATATCTTCGATGACCGCGTGCACGTCCGGGAAGCCGGCGAGCCGGTTGCGGTTGTTCCGCTTCGGGCCCTCGATGCCGACGGCGACACCGTTGGTCGTCAACGCCGGACTGAAGATCTCTTCGGCGAGGTCGAGATTCCCTTCCCAGCCCTCGCTGAACCATCGGCGAATGGCCCGGATATTCTCCTCCCTCGTCACGTGAACCTCCTCGAGCGGATGTTCGGCTCGACGATAGCTCCTCTGAGGACCCGCCGGGGGTTTCCTGCCTCAGAGGATCTTCGTGAACAGTTGGATGCCGCGATGGTTGTAGATCTCCCGCATCGATCGGGGCCGACCATCCTCGAAGACATCGCCGGCGTACCACCTCGACCCATACGCGGCGACTGCCATCTCGACCCGCAGCGCGTCCAGCCCCTTCTCCGTCAGGGACCAGCGGACGATCTTGGGCGGTCGGGCCTTCTCGACCGATTTCCGCACGATGCCTTGTGCCTCCAGTTGTTTGAGCCGGGTTGCCAGAACCTTCGGCGGAATGTCGGGGATCGACTTTCGCAGTCGACTGAATCGGTCGACGCCATACAGCCCGATGTCCCGGATAATCGCCAATGTCCACTTCCGACCCAGTCCGCTCAACGAAGTGTCCAGTGGGCAGCTCACGAAGTCGGTGAAACGCAGGAGCGGCGAGGAGAGTCCCCGGTGCGAGATCCTGAAGTTCGTCTCCGGCCGCTTAGAACGCAACGACGGTCCTCCTTCCGCCCCCGACGGCACCCCAACGGGATTATGATTGCGAGCCGAAGCCGTCGCATCGCCTCTTTGGCCGGATGGACCGGCGGAGCACATCCGGCCGCTCCGGGGTCGGTCCCCCGTCGCCGGCCCTTCGAATCCCCTTCCATGGTTGGAGCGGGAAGATAAGGTGGAAAGAGAGCTCGAAGGAACCTACCCTCGGACTCGGTCGTACCAAGCCACTTTATTCGGGCCGCGCTACCCGGAACTTGAGGGGACCGCGATGGCCGCGAAGGTGAACGTCGTACTGGTGCACGGGGCTTGGGCGGATGGATCTTCGTGGGCCCGAGTGATCCCCCTTCTTCAGAAGAGAGGATACTCCGTGGTCGGCGCGCAGATCCCGCTGACCTCGATTGAGGACGACGTCGCCGCGACGAAGAAGCTGCTGGCGACGGTGGACACCCCGGTAGTGCTGGTCGGACACTCGTACGGCGGCGCCGTGATCACGAACGCGGCGAACGGCTCGGAGAACGTGAAAGCCCTCGTCTACATCGCGGCCTTCGGGCCGGACGAAGGAGAGAGCCTGGATTCGTTGAGCAAGCAAGGCCCCGCCCCGGCGGGTGCCGCTCAGGTACGCCCGGATGCCGGCGGATTCCTGTGGATCAACCGTGAGGGGTTCGCCAAGGCGTTCGCCGGGGATGTCGATCCGGCGGACGCGAACGTCATGGCCACGGTGCAGGGGCCTCTGAGCCTGAGATCCTTCGCAGGGAAGACCGGCGCACCGGCGTGGAAACGTCTGCCGTCGTGGTACTTGGTCGCGAGCAACGACCAGATGATACCGCCGGACGCGGAACGGTTCATGGGAAAGAGGATGGGGGCCAAGCTCCGAGAGGTGGCCTCGAGTCACGCAGTGATGGTCTCGCATCCCAAGGAAGTGGCAGATTTGATCGCCGAAGCCGCGGCTTCCTTGGGCTGATCGCTCGGGCCTAGAGCGGGGCTATTACCGGACCGTCGACCCCCCGTCCCCGAGTCCTACGGGTGAGGCGCCCGTCGACCATCCAGGCGCGTTCGCAACCCCCCCGGGCGCCCGGCCGGAATCGATTACAACCTCGCTGCATGTTGCCGCTCCATGCCCGGTTGGACCAAGACGGTCTTCGAAGTGCGGGCCAGATTTGCAGCTCCACGGGATTTCGTGTACTCATGGCTGACCGATTTCTCCGCCGACGATCCTAAGATCACCGGCGACGCCTACCAACGAAAGGTCGTTCAGAAGTGGGCGCGAAGGGTGGTGTTCGAGGACCTCTTCGAAACCCCGGAGGGTTGGGGTTGGCTTCGGAATACGGTGACTCTGTTTCCCCCGTCCCGCTGGCGCATGGTGGCCGTAGGGAACAGTCTCGACGCGAAGGCCACGTATCGGCTCGTTTCTCGGGGAAGCGAATCGACCGAATTGATCATGCGGTGGAGGCTCCGCTCCGGACTCTTGCGGAGTAAGGTTCCCACGAAATCTTCCATCGAAGCGGGCATGCGCGACGTGTGGGGCATCTACGGGAAGGCGTTGGAGAGAGACTACGCCCATGCCCAGCAGCGCGTCGGTAGGGCGGATCCCACTTGATGATACGACGGTCGCACTCTACGCCAAAGTGAAACCCCACCCAACGATTCGGCGACCGCCGGACATGAGCTCCGTTGAGCTGCACGTCCCCCGTGCTCGAGGTGGTGCGTCGTGAAGGCGGTCGGATACCGACGTGCGCTCCCCATCTCGGATCCGGATTCCCTTCTCGATCTCGAACTGCCCGATCCGGTTCCCGGTCCGCGCGACCTTCGAGTGCAAGTTCGAGCCGTGTCGGTCAATCCGGCGGACACCAAGTTCCGAGCCTCCGCAAATCCCCCGGCAGGAGAGGTGAGGATCCTGGGCTACGACGCCGCGGGCGTCGTGCAGGACGTCGGCCGCGAGGTCTCGCGTTTCCATCCGGGCGATCGCGTGTGGTACGCCGGCTCCATGGCCCGACAGGGGACGGACTCGGAACTCCACCTCGTGGACGAGCGAATCACCGGTCGCATGCCCCACAGCTTGGAGTTCGGACCGGCAGCCGCCATGCCTCTGACCACTCTGACCGCATCGGAGCTCCTCTTCGATCGGCTCGAAGTCTTACGAAACCCATCGCGCGCCGGGGATCAGCTACTCGTCATCGGTGCGACCGGTGGCGTCGGGTCAATCTTGGTACAACTAGCGCGTAAGTTGACACCGCTGACGGTTATCGGGACCGCGTCGACCCCCGAGGGGAGCGCCGAGGTCCGGGGGAACGGTGCGCATCACGTGGTCGACTACCACAACCTCCCGGCCGAGCTCCAGCGAATCGGTATCCCCGGCGTCGCGTACGTCGCGAGCCTAACCCATACGGACACTTACATACCGGCGATCGCCGAGGTTCTGGTCCCCGCCGGTCGTCTCGGGCTGATCGACGATCCCGCCTCCCTCGACATGATGGCCCTCAAGCCGAAATGCATCTCGACGCATTGGGAGTTCATGTTCAGCCGCTCCCTGTTCCAGACGCCCGACATGGATGAGCAGGGAAAAACCCTCGACAAGGTTGCCGAACTCGTTGACGCCGGAGCCCTCGCTCCTACCCGATACGAGAGCTATGGAAAAATCAGCGCGGAGAATCTGCGGCGCGCTCACGCGGACGTCGAGACGGGGCACACGCACGGGAAGGTCGTGCTCGTTGGATTCTAGATCACCTCTCTCCTCGGAACGGGATCCTAACGGGCCCGCCCCGTCGCAAGTGACTCGTGTGCGGCATGCGGCCGAAGTGCCCACGTAGCGGGATCTGGACCGCCGAGAAGATAGACGACCGGGCGAGGCTAAGCAGGCGAGGGGCCGTTCAAGCACTAGGGTTGTGACTGGTGTTGCAACCTGCTCCGTTGTCGACATGAATGATCAACCATCGAAACTCCTGCCGCAGCCCAGCTGGGTTGCTTTCGAAAGGGTTCCGCTCAATAGTTGCCCTCGAGTATGCCGTTAAGGGGCGATCACCGTCATCGCGGGAGTCGACCGAGTGCTAATCTCCAAGAAGTCAATGTCGGAACGTGGCCGCGACCCGCAGACTCGCCGCCGTGATGTTCACCGACATCGTCGGGTCCACAGCCCTAACGCAGCGCGACGAAAACGGAGCGTTACGGCTGATTCGAGAACAGGAGGAGCTGTTTCGTCCGCTCTTCGCCAGATACCACGGCCGAGAAGTGAAGTCGACGGGGGATGGCTTCCTCGTCGAGTTCAATAGCGCGCGGGAAGCGACCCAATGCGCGGTCGAGATTCAACAGCAGATTCACGACCGCAATTCGCAGCGAGGCGTCACGCTACTTCAAGTGCGAATCGGAATCCATCTGGGCGACGTGGAGCAGCGAGGATCCGACATCTTCGGGGACGCCGTCAATATCGCATCTCGAATCGAATCATTGGCGGAGCCTGGGGGCGTGTGTCTTTCGACTCAGGTCTTCGATCAGATCCATAACAAGGTCCCGTACAAGCTGGAGAAGCTCGAAGCGCGGAGTCTCAAAGGGATCGAGGTCCCGGTGAACGTCCATCGCGTCGTGCTGCCTTGGGAGCAATCGACCCCGGCGCGCCCGGCCACGGGCCGTCCGACCACCAATCGGCTTGCAGTCCTCCCGTTCAAGAACATAAGCCCGAATCCCGAGGACGAATTCTTCGCTGACGGCCTGACGGAGGAGATCACCGCTGAAGTCTCTGAGCTGCCCGGGCTACTCGTCATCGCTCGAACGTCGGTCGAACGCTATCGAAACGACCCGAAGCCCATCGAGGAGGTCGGGCGCGTCCTCCGGGTTGGAACGGTGCTGGAGGGGAGCGTTCGCAAAGCGGGCAACAAAATCCGAATCACCGCTCAACTGATCGATGCGGAAACCGAGGTCCACATCTGGGCCGGTTCGTTCAATCGCGAGTTTGAGGACGTGTTCGCGATTCAGACCGACATTGCGAAGGGGGTCGCCGAGGCGCTCAAGCTTCGACTCCTTTCGTCCGACGGTGTCCAGGGTGAGGAACCACCGGGCTCGAACCTCGAGGCGTATGCCCTTTACCTCAGGGGCCGGGTCGCGTTGAATCGAGCGGTCAGTGACGCCGAAACAACTCTCGCGTTGGGGCTTTTCCGAGAGGCTCTCGGGAAGGACCCCCAGTACTCAGCGGCTTATTCCGGCATTGCAGATTGCTTCCACTGGCTCGAGCACCGCGGGTCTGTGGCCGATGCCGTCGGCCAGTCGAAGGAGGCCGCGGCGATGGCGATACGCCTTGACCCTCGGTCCCCATCGCCGCATTCAACGTTGGCCCGTGTGTTGGCGTTCCACGAGGACGATCAATGGGATGCCGCCGAACGCGAGTGCCTCACGGCACTTCAGCTCAATCCCAGCTCCGTTGAATCCCATGCGACCTATGGCCTGGTGCTTCGGCACACGGGAAGACTCAAGGAAGCTATGGACCAAGCGCGCCAAGCCTTAGAGCTCGATCCGGTCGGCGCGGCAAGGAATGCCCAGGTCGGCGAAGAGTACCTCATTCAAGGCCGGTACGACGAGGCAATTTCGTACCTCAAGAACGCACTAGAGATCGACCCTGATTTGCGTTGGACCCGCCAAGCGCTCGGAATTGCCTACGTGAGAAAAGGACTCTTGGACGATGGCATCGCGGAGCTCCAAAAGGCAAGGTCCACGGTCGCCGACGACCCGGAGTCGTTGGTGAACTTGGCTTGGGCCTATGCCAAAGCGGGGAGAAGGGACGAGACGGCCAAGATCGCGACCGAGGTACTCGGACAGACCGAACACCGTCGGGATATCATGGCTTCAGCCGCTGGAATCTACGCCATCTCCGGCGACATCGAGAAAGCGGTCGAGTGGCTCGAAAAAGCTCGCCAGACCCGCCGCGGGTCGTCCGCGAATTTTCTGGGTAGCGTTTGGTTCGACGGGATGCGGCAAGACCCTAGGTTCAAGCGAGTCATTGGATCCACCGGATTCACCCTGCTCGGATTCGACTTCTGACACTCACTTATCCTTCATAGCACGCTTGGCGGGAGCAAAGCCGTGCGGATCACTGTCGTGGAAAAAGTCGCAACTACTGTTACAACCGAGCCCCCGAGTGGGGGAAGGCCGCATACACAACGGGCCACTTACTCCCGGAGTATTGATTTCAACAACGAGAGGTAGGCAGGAAGTGTGCACTCCTGCGGGCCCGGCTTGGATCGTCGCCCGAGTCGATTAGATATAGCCGACAGCGGTGGGGAGCCTCGGGCATACTCTTGCCGCCGGACTCGACTGACCCGGTTGCCTCTTTTGTCCGCGCGAACGAAGCCTACGCCGGCAAGTTCGCGAAGGGCGACCTTGCCATGCGATCGAAGACCGGGGTTACCATCCTTACGTGCGGGGACTCTCGGGTAGACCCCGCGTACTTCCTAGGACTTCCAGAAGGGGAGGCCTACATCTTCCGGAACGCCGGTGGGCGGGTCACCGACGACTTCCTGCGGCTTTTCTTCATCACCCAGATGCTCGGCTCGCGCAGAGTGATGGTCATCCACCACACGGATTGCGGCCTCAATCGTTTCTCCAACCAAGTGATCCACGATCGGACTCGCAACGAGTTGGGCTTGGATTCTTCCGGTACCGACTTTCTTCCCTACACCGACCTCGACCAGAGCGTCCGTGATGACGTGGCTCGACTTCGCTCCTCTCCTAGCGTACGCAAGGACGTCCTCGTCTCGGGGTACGTTTATGACGTGAAATCCGGGCGGATGACCGAAGTGACCTCACCCTAGATGCGCCGGTTGAGAACGAACGCCTCTCGGATCGACGCCCAAGCATACTTCAACCTGGGTCGCCAATAGCCCGAGCGTCCGGAAGAAATGCCAAACTACATCTGCCCGACCTGTGGAGTAAACCTGCCGACGGAAGATGCGTTGCGGGACCACACCGGAAGCGTTCACCGCGTGGAGCAGGGTGTGTACGCTTGTCCTAAGTGCGGGGCGAAGTTTGGAGCGCTCGTCGCCTTGCAACGTCATGCTGCCCAGGCCCATGGTGCCTAGACCGCCGTTGAGCCGAGTAGCCTGAATCCGCACGCCCCTGGTCTGGGGTGCATTCGTCCCAGAGAGACGTAGTCCGCGGAAGTCAGCTGCGACTCGATCGCGGACCCTCCGACGAGCTCCACTCGTGCCCGCGACTCCCTCTGTAGGAGGGCGCCGAGCCAGACGACCCGGTCCGGGTGCTTATGGACGAGCCCGATGACTTTGCCGCGTTCGCGATCGTTCGTACTCCCGGCTCGGCTTCGCGCCCAAACGCACGAGGATATCGTCTTTCTCGCGGCGAATCCGTCGCGCCTCGGCGTCCACACGGGCGCGAAGGAAGACTCGAAGTGACTCGTTCGAGAGCACCCATCCGGCGTCAGTCCTGTCGGTCAGGCCCCTCAGTTGCTTGAGAACTTTGAGAACTTGGATCGGTTGTGCCCCGATAGAATGAGCGATTCGGTATGCGGAGTGCGGTTTTGGTGTCGTAGCGAGGTACTCGAGCACCCGTGCTCGCGTCTCACTTCCGAAAAGGGGGTCCATGCGAGAAACATCGCGCATCATGTGTTATACATTTCGTATACTATACGACGCCCCGCGCCACCGACCGTACACCTCGAGAGGAGGCGAAATCGTTGTCACACCCAGTAACCCGTTCGGAGGAGGCCGCGGGGTTGATCGGGCTGGTCCAGATTCTAGCTTGAACGGCGTCGAATCATCTCATACCAGAGGACGGACGGGGTGAGCTCCAGAGGCTCGGTGTGGCCGGTCTCCTCGAACCCGCGATTGGAGTACAGGCGCCGGGCGGCAGTCGACGAAGAGACCACGCCCAGCGTCACCTCGTTCGCGGGATGCGAGGCATCGATCTCGGAGAGTATCGCGTCGAGGAGCCTCCCACCGAGGCCGAGTTTCCGGTATTCGGGTTCGACCCACATTCCCCACAGGTGAGTTACGTTCCCTTCCAGGAAAGAGCCCACCATCCCCACGAAGGGACCGTCGCGCGGCTGAGCGACCAGTACAACCATCTCCGTCGACGTGGCGGCGCGTCGCGTGAAGTTCTGCCATTGAGGGTCGCCGTACTTGGATTCCTTCTCGAAGGTAGATGCGAACGACATTCGATCTGCGGCGAGCGCACGTAGTCTGAGTGCCTTGAAGGCATCCTTCTCCGCTTCCTGCACCCGGCGGATGATTATTCCGGTTGACGACACCGATTCGTTCCCCATTTTTCCGGGTGCGCGCAGGGGTGATTTTGGTACAACAGCGACCAGGGCTTCACGGGAGCTTAGGTACCTGCGATTTCCTGGAACGCGAGCGCACGCGACTGTAGGAACTGACGGAGATGTCGAACAGGTCGGTCTCGACGCTGCCTCCGGCCCCCGAGCTGATGCCTATGAGACCGGTCCCCCCTCCCGCCGAGCTGAGGTCGATGCGCTGCCCGGATCCGTTGGCGGCGCTCAGCATGATCACGCCGACACGATCGTTCGTTCGAAGCATGTACTTCTGTCCGACGTAGAGGACGATGTGAGTTTCGCCCAAAGAGTAGGACGTGCTCCACTGGACATCCCCGGCGACCGACCGAAACACGCCATCCAGGTCTGCACCGGTCACTTCTCCGCGGACCAGAACAGATCGCGTCCGAAACCTCGACCCCTCAGACCCGGGTGTCGTATCAAGCTCGCGTAACGAGACTGCGGATGTCTGCAACCGTTGTTGCAACCGCCATCAGTGGCTCGATCTTGTTCAGCTCGGCCATCTGGCGGAACTCGGAGCCTCGATAATCCGATTGGAGCAACACTGATATTCTCTCCCACCACGCTAGTATGAGTTATGGCCGGACGCGGGGAGTCGTGTGCTCGCGCCAAGTGAGACCACTGAATCCTGGACAGCGCATCTTCGGTCGTCCTATCGAGGACTGGCCTACGACTCGGAAGGAATCGAAATCCGACC
>JASHWZ010000115.1 GCA_030043865.1 Thermoplasmata archaeon
GCCGTTAGTACTTATCCCTTTGCTTCACGGCAGTACCGACTCGCCCGTTCCGTGCCGTGCTACGCTCGTCCCGTGGGGGCTCACGCTCACGTCCGCCTCGTCTCGCAGCTATCAGTTTCCGAGGACCCGCCCGTAGAGGTCCAGGTAACGATGCGCGATCGCCGGCCAAGCGTGAGTTGATGCGACTTGAAGGTCCAGAGCGTGGCGGATGCGACCTCGGGCGACCAGGCCCGCTAAAGTATCCGCCAGAGCGACGGGCTCCCCCCGCGGAACGACGGATCCCCCCAACTCGAGCGCCACCTCCCGCGCGCCCGGTAGATCGGTGGTCACGACGCTCATCCCGTGCAAGGCGGCTTCTACGAGGACCAGCCCGTAGCTCTCGGCGCTCAGGCTAGGCAGGACCAGCACATCGTTCCGGAGGTACGCGGTGTGGAGCTCCACGTCCGACGGTGCACTGACGAACCGGGTAGTCGAACTCAGGCCGAGCTCCGCAGCCCGCGCCTCCAGGGATTCTCGCAACGGTCCATCTCCGAGGATGGTAAGACGGTGCGAGAACCCCTGGTCTAGGACCCGGCGCGAGGCGTCGAGCAGAACTTGGACCCCCTTGTACGCTCGCAGTTGCCCGACGAAGAGGATCCCGAAGGTGGGGGCCTCATCTTCTTTCATCTCGTCAAGGTCGAGATGCCCGGTCGCCAGACAAGGGTCCGTGACCCCGAGCGGTATGACCGACCAGGAGTCGGGTCGAGGGTGGACGAGCTCAGCGAAGTCCCGGGTGCTGTACACCCCCCACGACGCGAAACGCATCGCTCGCGCGAGCACAGTGCGTTCGTAGACCGCGTCGATCGTCCGCGCGATCGACCCCGGGTAGTAGGTCGCGAGACCCGGAAAGGCATCTGCCTTGTACACGCAGGGAATCCCCCGCGTCCGGGACTGTGCGAGGACCTGTTCCGTAAACAGAGGGGACGGTCCGACCACTTGGATTACGTCGGCCCCCGAAAGTATGACGCGGCGGCCCTCGGACGTTAACCGGTGGACCCTTCCTACCCGTTCGCACCCCCGGTGCTCCGTGAGCGGCATAACCTCGTGGCCAGCACGCGTGAACTCCGCCGCCAGGCATCCCGCCACGCGCGCGTACCCCGTCCGGGAGGGAGGGAACTGTGCGCTCGCCACAATGATCCTCATGCGTCGTCGGGGTGGAATGCCCCTTAGTCACCGTTCGATCGCCTAAAAGACCCCCGCGGCCCGGAGCACTCGATGGTCGACGCGACGGGGACCAATACCACCGACCGACGTGGTGCGGCCCCCGCGCCGCTCCCACGTCGCTTCCGGTCGCCCCGGGGCGGGGAAGACGATGGTGACGCCCAGCTGCGTCGGTCAGGAACTCGACGGACTAGTCGTCCGGACCCATTCGTGGGTGCCCGCGTCGTCCTGCTAAGAGACCGGTGTGCAGTCACCGGAAGAGAGACCCGGAAGGAATCCGTACACCGACGCGTCGCCGTCCGAATACAGGAGCTCGAACTGTGTGGAGTTTACGAAGGAAACGTGCTGGAACGCGGGGTACGAAACGGAGGTTTGACCGGTGGCGAACACCTCGGTGACACCGAGCGTCAGAAGAGCCGAAGCGGTGGACGGCGTATCCCTTCCGCTGGTCAGATTGCTGATCGCGATGAAGTAGGAGAGATTCACCGAGGTCGGGATCATCGGAAAGAGTAGTGTGATGGTCGCGTACGTCGGTAGGTACTGCCCTGCCGACCCCGGCGCCACGAGCACTCGCGAACACGATGGCAAGTGGCTGCCCGCCCATTCCATGGCGTCCACATCCGACTGAGTGACATTGGCGAAGAGTCCGAAGTGACCGTTCAGATAGCTCGGTCCCGAGGTGGCGGAAATCGCCGCGCCGGCACCGAACGCGACCACGAGCAGCAGCGCAGCGACCGCAACGCCCGGGGTTCGGAGCAAAGGTCGACGCGCAGGGTTCCCGCGTGACGGGACTCGATCTAAGATGGCGGTAGGAGGCGAGACGCGAGCGGTCGCGGTCGCTTCTCGCCGACGTTCACGCACCAGGTACTCCAACGCCCAGATTAGCGGCACGGCCGCAACCAGCTGGTACGCGATGAACAACCACGCGGCGACCTCCGGCGGATTGGTGAACCCTCCGAGCTCGGTCGCGCCGGTCGGGTCACTGACGACGCCGAGCACCAGCAACACGAACACGAAGAACACGACGACGGTGATCGAAATCGCCCGAACCACGTCGCTGGGCACTACTCTGGTGGGACCCCCGAGTCCCGCGTACCAGAGGTAGAGAATGGACACGGCGCCCATCGCGATGAGGACCTCCAGTTCCCAACCGAGGGCGGGGATGGGGGAGAGGCGGAGACGCACCCCGAAGAACGGGTCGACGTACCCGTTGACTTGGGACGCGAAGCTGGGGGGCGGTGGAATTATCGAGGCGTACGGAGTTTGCCCGACCGGCTGGACTGTGCGGCTCGGATATCCCCATCCGGCCGCCAGCCCGAAGAGACTCCGGGTGACGAAGAGCGCGGCGATGGCTGTGCACGCGAGGAAGCGAGCGATCAACCGGACGAACGACCCGAATCTCAGGGGCACGTACAAGTACAACCCCAGTCCGAGCAGAAGCGCGAGCAACGACTCCCCCACGACCAGGCTCATCGTGGTGCACGTTCCGATCGCTAGCCCTACCAGGACCCAGGGAGCCCAGTGGACAACCCGCTGGCGAGACAAGGTCCACAGCCAGCCAGCAACAACGAAGGCGAGCGGGAGCGCCATCACGAAGTCGTAGGAGCCGCCGATGAACCATCTCGGCCAGCTGCCGACCAGAGCGAAGACCGCAGCCACGACGAGGCCGACGCGAACGCCGACCGCGGTACCAGGACCAGCCAGCCGCTCGCCCCAGCAGTACGCGCCGACGACGGATAGGGCCAAAAATAGGAGCGGGACGTCCACGGGGCCGGAGGACGCGGCCCATCCGAACAGCCACACCGGGGCCGTCATCCAGACGGCCGCCCCCGCCGGATACAGGATGCCGATGTCGCCGTACGGGCTCAGCGTCCAGGGAACGCTGTGGTTTCGCGAGATCAGTGTGATGAGCAACGTCTGGAAACTGCCGTCGTAGGCATTCGGGAACGGGAATGAGGCCACGCCGGAAAACTCCACCGCCAGGACGGTGACGACCAGGGCCAGAAGCAACCAACTCGACCCGGAGCGGATCCACTTCCCGAGCCCGATCGCCCCCCGAAATCGCTCGCGCCACCAGAACCCGATCAAACCGGCGGCGCCGACTATGAGACAAACGACGATCGTCGTCGGATAGTAGAGGCCGATAGGCAAGGAGGCGATGACGTAGAAGAGTAGTCCGGCAGCGTAGAACGAGAGCAGAATGCGTTCGGCGGGGGTGAAGGGTAAGCTTCGGCCCCGCCAAAGTTCCCCAAGACGGAGCAGGAAAGCCCCGAGGGGAACGAGCAGAGCGACCAACCCGACGGACTCCGCCAACGCTAGCCCCGGCGCGGGTTGCACGGACGCCGCAACGGTGCGAGGGTTACATACCCTTCTTTGACGGCGGCCCTGCCTCGACTCGCACCGGGGGGCGCGACCCGGGAGGCTCTCGGCCGTTCATGGCCCACCTCTAATAGTCCGTGCGCGGTCGCGGGTGAGTGCCGGCTCGGACGGCTCTCATTACCGGGATCACGGGCCAAGACGGTTCGTACCTGGCGGAGTTCCTCCTCGCGAAGGGCTACCGGGTCACCGGGATCGTTCGACGGTTGAGCAGCCCCAACCTATCGAACATCTCCGCGATCCAAGATCGGGTCGAGTTGCTGGACGGCGATCTGATCGATCAGTCGTCGCTGAACCAAGCGGTCAAGACCATCCATCCCGACGAGGTCTACAACCTCGGTGCCCAGTCGTTCGTGGCGACGTCGTTCTCCCAACCCGCCCTCACGGGCGAGATCACCGGGCTCGGTACCCTCCGCCTCCTCGAAGCCGTGCGCCATAGCGCGCCGGATGCGCGGTTCTACCAAGCCTCGTCGAGCGAGATGTTCGGCCACGTGCAGACCGAGCCCCAAGACGAACAGACGCCGTTCCATCCGCGGAGCCCGTACGGGGTCGCGAAGGTCTACGCGTATTGGGCGACGGTGAACTATCGGGAGTCCTACTCGATGTTCGCTGCGAACGGGATCCTGTTCAACCACGAGTCGCCCCGCCGTGGGCTCGAGTTCGTGACCCGGAAGATATCGGACGGCGTGGCGCGTATCGCGGCCGGCAAGGCCGACTCTCTGACGCTCGGCAACCTGGACGCCCGACGAGACTGGGGGTACGCCCCGGACTACGTCGACCTCATGTGGCGGACCCTTCAGGCCAAGGTGCCGACCGACTTTGTCGGTGCCACCGGGGAGGCCCACAGCGTCCGCGAATTTGTGGAGGCGGCGTTCCGAGCGGCGGGGGTCGACGGTTGGGAGAACCGCCTCAAGACCGACCCGCGGTTCAACCGACCCGCGGAGGTGTTCAACCTTCGAGGAAGCGCCGCGAAGGCCAAACGAGAGCTCGGGTGGGAGGCGACGACCCGATTCGATGAGCTCGTGCGGATCATGGTCCGCGCCGACCTCGAGCGGCAGCACGTTTCCCGCGGATGAGGGCGCCGCACATCGATGTGCGCAGTTTTCGCAGTTCCCTGTCCTCCGTGCCGAGATTCGGCCAATCGGAAGCTTGACCTACCCGAAGTTCTTCGGTCTGGTTCCGGATGAAGACACCCCCTTCGAATCTCAAAGCCCGAGTAGCGGCCGGAGTCGCTATCTTCCGCGACGACAAGATCCTCCTTCTGCATCGCTCCCCGATGGCGTCCAACCCCGGGGCCTGGGACCTCCCGGCGGGCCACGTTGAGCCAGGTGAGACGCTCTCGAAGGCAGCGCGACGCGAGGCACGGGAGGAGACCGGGTTCGACATCCGGGTCGGCTCGCTGTTCCACGCCGAGGTCTTCCGCACCCTCTCCCGCCGAGGGAAGATCCGCCCGACGGTGGGAGTCTACTTCCACTGCGTGGCGAAAGGACGCCGGGACCCGAAGATCGACCCCCAGGAGCACACGGAGTTCGCATGGGTCCGAGCCTCCGAACTCGAAGATTACCCCACGGTTCCCTACCTCGCCCGAACGGTACGCGCGGCGTTCGCGTCCAAGGAGACGGGGGACAAACCGACGACCGAACTGTTCGCGAGGGCCCTCTATCCGACGCTGGGGCGCCACACGACGCTACCGGTTCCGGCATAGGCCGGGGCTCGGCCCCGCAGGCTTAGTTCGCGGGCTTCTCGTCCTCGGCCGTGTTCTCGTCGTTCGCCAGCTCTCGTGGGGACTTCTTGAACATCTGCTGACTCATCCGCTCGAGCCGCTGGATCAGCGCGTCGATGTCTTCGGGTGGCTCGGCGCTGCTGGATGGGGTGCCGGGGGGAGAAGCTGGCCCGGCGCCCGGAGTTACGGGTGTGGGTCCGAGCGACGCCCCCGCGGGGGGCCCCGCGGTTCCTGCGGGAGCTGCCACCCCTTGCCACGCCTGGACCGGGAACGTAGAGGAAGGTCCCGACGGACGCCGGCGCGACCGTCGGCCGCGGCCCAGCTCGAAGACGATCAGGCCGATCAAGATCAGGCCGACGATCACGGCGCCCACCACCACCGCCCACCACGGAACCGGAGAGGCCCCGAAAGATGGACCCGGTGACGGGGGGCCCGCAAGGACCGTGAAGTAGACCGAGGGGGCGAACGTCCCCTGCTCGCCGCTGATCGCGACCGGACCAGCACCGGAGGCGGGGACGGTGAACGTGCACGTGAAACCGCCGTTCGTGTTCGCGAGCGGGTTGCAGAGCGTGCTCGTCGAGTTCCAGAGCACCGCCACGTGCTCGCCGGCCACGAATCCAGTGCCGGTGACTTCGACACTGGCGCCAACCTTCGCCGTGGTCGGGTTCACGGACACGGCCGGCACGACCGAGAACGTCGCGAACACCGTCACCGACCCCTGAACGGCCTCGACGGAGTGGTCGCCACCGGGGGCGGCCGGAACCGC
>JASHWZ010000116.1 GCA_030043865.1 Thermoplasmata archaeon
TGGCCCGCCCGGACGAACTACCTCTACCTCACCTACCGCGCGGACGCGGACGACGTCCGCCCGATGCCGACGGGGTCGGTCCTCGTGATCGGCGCCGGGCCGTACCGGATCGGGTCGAGCGTCGAGTTCGACTGGTCGACGATGAACCTCGTCGAGGGGCTGAAGGCGGAGGGCGTCCCCGGCGTCTCGGTGCTCAACTCGAACCCCGAGACCGTCTCGACCGACTACGACCGCTCCGACCGACTCTACTTCGAGGAGATCACGCTCGAGCGGACGCGCGACCTGGTCGACTTCGAGTCGTTCGCCGGCGTCGTGACGTGCGTCGGGAGCCAGCTCGCCCAGAACTTGACGCCGCTCTTGAAGATGTGCGGCATCCCGGTGCTCGGGACGGCTCCGGATTCGATCGACGCCGCCGAGAACCGCGCGGAGTTCGCCCGTCTGCTCGAACGCCTGAAGATCCCGCAGCCGGCGTGGCGCGCCTTCACGACGGTCGAGGAGGCCGCGTCGTTCGCCGACGAGGTCGGCTACCCGGTCCTCGTCCGTCCGTCGTACGTGCTGAGCGGCCAGGCGATGCGCGTGATCTCGGGGCACGCGGACCTCGGGCGGTTCCTCTCGCAGGCGGCACGGGTATCGCCCGAGCACCCCGTGGTGATCACGAAGTTCGTCGAGGGGGCGGACGAGGTCGAGCTGGACGCGATCTCGGACGGACAGCGGGTGCTCGTCGCCGGCGTCCTCGAGCACGTCGAACGGGCCGGCGTGCACTCGGGCGACGCGATCTTCTGCCTGCCCCCGCGCCACACCTCGGCCGAGGTCCAGGCGCAGCTGATCGATGCCGCGGGACGCCTCGCGCGGACGCTCCAGATCCGTGGGCCGTTCAACGTGCAGTTCCTCGTGAAGGACGAAGCGTACCAGATCATTGAGCTGAACCTGCGCGCGAGCCGCTCGCTCCCGTTCCTCGCGAAGGCGACCGGGGTGCCGCTCCTGCGCGAGGCGGCGCGCGCGATGCTCGGCCGCCCGATCTCGCGGGACGGGATCGCTCCGCTCCCTCCGGGGCGATGGGGGGTGAAGGTGCCGCAGTTCTCGTTCCTCCAGCTCGCCGGCTCCGACCCGTTGCTCGGCGTCGAGATGCAGTCGACCGGCGAGGTCGCCTGCTTCGGCCCCACGTTCTCCGACGCGCTCGTGAAGGCGCTCGTCGCGACCGGCGTGCGCCTCGTCCCGAAGCGGGGGACCGCGTTCCTCTCGGTCGGGGGCCCCGAGCTCAAGGAACAGCTCCTCCCCGTCGCCCACCGGCTGCGGGCGCTGGGGCTCA
The DNA here is from genome assembly GCA_030043865.1 of Thermoplasmata archaeon. GTDB lineage: Archaea > Thermoplasmatota > Thermoplasmata > Lutacidiplasmatales > UBA184 > Lutacidiplasma. Next base: position 1,310 of record JASHWZ010000116.1, read on the forward strand.
AGATCTCCGCGACGGAGGACACGGGCGCGTTCCTGACCTCGCGGGGGATCCGCGGCGTCCGGATCCTGCACAAGGTCTCGGAGCCCGACCGGCACCCGAACGTCACCGAGGCGCTCGAGAACGGGGAGATCGACCTCTTGCTCAACGTGCCGCTCTCGCTCACGCAGGAGAAGTTCGAGCGGATGCTGGAGGACGAGTACATCCTTCGGCGCCGGGCGATCGAGCTCGGGATCCCGCTGTTCACGAGCCTCGAGTCGTTCGCCGCCTACGTCGAAGGGGTCGCCTGGCTCGAGGAGCACCCGCTCACGGTCGAGCCGCTCTACGGCAGCCCGGAACCGGGGGCGTCGCCGGGCGTGGCCCGGCAGTTGCCCGTCGTGCCCGGCCGCCGGCGTCGACCCGCCCGCCGCGGCTGACCGGGGCCCACGGACCGTCGCGGAGGAAGTGGTAAACCCTCGCCGGACCGTTTCGCCCCGATGGTCGCCCCCGCCCCGGCGCTCGAAGCACGACGGGTGGAGGGGGTCATCGCGGACGTACGGTCGATCCTCGACGGAGCGAAGCGGGTCTCCCGCCGGAGCTACTGGCTCAGCTGGTTCGCCTGGGGGTTCGTCTTCGCGCTGTACGGGGGCTACTTCGCAATGATCTACGTCTTCCTCGCGTACCCGTCGCTCGGGACCTCGCTGCTCGCCGGGACGGTGACCGGCGGACTCGCCTTCACCCTGATCTCCGCGCTCGCCTTCCTGCCGTGCGCCGCCTTCCTCTTCGCGTCGTTCTACGAGATCCGGCAGGGGCGACGCGACGCCCGACGAGTCCTGGCGGGCGTCGGGGCCTCGTCCGGCGCCGGACCGGCCGAGATGGGCGGGACGGGATGGACCCCGCAGGTCGTCGAGGCGCAGAAGCTCCTCAGCCACGCGAAGAGCGAGACGGAGTTCTCGTTCCTCCCGCTCACGCTCGGGATGATCGGGATCGGCTCGATCGTCGGGCTCGCGATCGCCGGGCAGTTCGGGTGGACCGGCCTCGCGAACCTCTTCGGCTCCTACGGGATCGCGGGGGTCCTCACCGCGGCCATCGCCTACCCGCTCTACCGCGTCGCGCAGGGCTCGGTCAAGAGCCTGCAGCAGCGTCTGGACCGCCAGGTCCAGGACGTCACCGAGCTCGAAGAGCAGTTCCTCGCCCGGTTCACGGGATCGCCGGCATGATCGGCCGGCCGGACCTGTTCGTGCTCGGGCGGCTCCTCGAGGCGATCGCGAGCGCGCCCGGCCCGGTCCGACGGACGCCGCTGCAGCAGCGGGCGGGCCTCAACTACACGGTCTTCCAGCGGTACCTCGACTACCTGCTCCGGCAGGGGATGGTCGCGAGCTCTCCCGCCGGGGATGACCTCCTCGAGCTGACGCCGAAGGGGGTCGAGGCGTACCGGTTCCTCGCGGACGGCCTCACGCGGATCTTCGGCCCGGTCGACGGGGCCGGCCGGCCGATCGGCGAACGCCGCGCCTAGGTCACCGGGAACTTCGTCACCGAGAACTCGGGGACGACGGTCGAGGTGTCGAGCACCTCGGGGATCCCGCGGATCCGCTCGGTGACGAAGTCGAGGACCCGGCGCTTCGACGTCGCGGGCGGCGGGAAGTCGAGGACGACCAGGATGTCCCAGTCACCGGTGAGGAAGTGGAGTTCCTTCACCTCGCCCAGCGTCTCGAGGAGGTGACGGATCCGGTCGAGGTCGCCCCCGCGGACCTTGAGGTAGGTGAACGCGCGGACGCTCTTCAGCTCGCTCGGCATCATCTCCGAGAGCCGCTCGTCGGTGAACTCGTCGACCCCTTCGAGCCGCCCGCCCCGCGGCGAGATCAGGACCGGGAACTTCTGCACGCCGCGCAGATGCTCGGCGATCAGCCGCTCGACCCGCCCGACCTTCTCGATGTCGACGACCTTGACCTGGTAGCCGCGGCGGGTGGCGACCTCCTCGGTGAGGGCGACGCATCGCGCCTGGTCGTCCGAGAGGAAGTGGACCCCCTCCTCGCCGCGCGTCGCGTCCTCGCCGGTGACCGACGCGGCGCCGGGCGGGCTCGTCCCCGCGGTCTCGGTCGAGATCGGGGTCCGGTAGAACGTCGAAATCGCACGCTTCGATTGCACGTAGAGCGTCAGCTCACGGGAGTCGTCGGCCATCGGTCGGGCTCCGGAGTTGGGCGCGGTATTTAATCGAATGCGGAGGACCGACCCCCGCCCGTTCGGGCGGGGGAAGAGGTTCGTCCCGTCGCGCGGGGCGGCGCTAGTAGCGCTTGTAGCTGTCCGAGCGGTCGCGACCGCCCGAGCCGCCCTGGTTGCCGCCGGAGTACCGGCCGCCGCCGCCACCGTAGCCGCCGCGGTCGCGGAAGCCGCCGCCGCCGAACGAGCGGCGCTCCGACTCGAATTCCTGCTGGCTCATGTCGAGTCCCTGGTTGACCTCGCCGACCGAGTCGGTCGACTTGGAGAGGTTCCCGTAGCGGCCGACGTTCAGCCGCATGTGGCCTCGCACCAGGGAGACGTAGCCGTTGTCGACGAAGATCGTCTCGTCCTTCGCGATCGTTCCGATCTGCTCGTTCCAGAGGGAGAGCGTGATCACGGCCGTGTCGTCGCCCACCACGGCCTCACAGACCTTCCGGGGGTCGCCGAACTTGCCCATGACCTCCTTGGCCTCGCCCACGCTCAGTACCTTGGCGAGGACGTTCACTTGCTTCGAGTTCGGCGTTAGGTCGCGCACTTTCGTCAGGGGTTTGTCCACCATCGCTTGTCGCCTTCTTTGGGTCGCGTTTCGCGCGAGGTCCCCCGCGGCGACGCCGCTCGAGAGAACACTCGTCGAAAAGGACGGGCGGGACGCTCGATGGAGGCGAAGCTCTGGGATTCCTCATCCGCGCATGGCCGCGGGCCGAATATAAAGCCGGCGGCGCCGTGGGACGGCGACGCACGGCGACGCGCGACGGCGCGCGCGCGGCTGGGGCGGCAGCCTTTTGCCCCGGCGAAGGAGTGCGGGGGTCGGTACGGGATGGTGAGCCAGCGGTTCGACCTCGGGGTCCATCACTTCCTCCGTCGGGAGTACGACGACGCGCAGCGCGCGTTCGGGGACGTGGTCCGCGAGGAGCCGAACGACGCGGGCGCCTGGTCGTACTACGGGATCTGCCTCGCGCACCTGGGGCAGGCGCGGGAGGCCGAAGGGGCTCTCTCGCGCGCGGTCGCGCTCTCTCCCGCCAACGGGGAGGCGTGGTTCCACCTCGGCGTCGCGCGGTCGCTACGGGAAGAGTGGGGCCTCGCCGCGCTCGCGTTCCGCCGCTCGGTCGCGCTCACACCGGACGACCTCGTCGCCTGGCACCGCCTCGGGGTCGCGCTCGCCGAATCCGGCGACGAGACCGGCGCGGCGACGGCGTTCGAGCGGGCCCTCGTGCTGTCGCGGAACGGCGGCGGTGCGGAGACGCTCCCGCGCGCCCCGGCCCGGGCGAGCGGCGACGATCACGTGGAGGAATCCGGCGAGCGCGAGGGCGCCCGCGAGGCGAAGAGCTGGCTCGAGCTGGCCCTGTCGCTGCTCACGCTCGGCGAGGAGGAGGAGGCGGTCGCCGCCTACGACCGCGCCTACACGCTCGACCCGAACCGCGCGTCGCGCTCGCTCTTCCGCCCGATGCTCAAGCTGCTCACGGCGGTCCAGGGCGCCGCGGCGCCCGAACCCGCGATGGAGAGCGCGCTCCCCGGGCGCCCCGAAGGGCCGACCCCGCGACGGCTCGAGCCCGAGGACCCGCGCCCCGAGGTCGGCTGAGC
>JASHWZ010000117.1 GCA_030043865.1 Thermoplasmata archaeon
ACACATTGCATCGCGGTCGCCCGAGGGCGCCGCACACCTTGCGTCGCAGTCGACGGCCCTGGAACGGGAGGATGGAAGGGTTCTCGGTGCTTCAACATTGCGTGAATGATTTTCAGCAGCGTGTGGGCGCCCGCGATGGTCCCCTTGCTCGCCCCTCGCCGCCGACCGACCCGTCGGGCGACCTTCGCCACCGCTCCTCGCGGGCATCGGTGGCGATGCGTCCAGGACGCCTCGACCAAGAGCCATCGGAGGATCGCCACACTGTCCCGCTTCAGCTTGCCGTGATAGAGGAACTCGCCGGACTGGTGCGTGGTGGGGGAGAGCCCGACGTACGAGCAGACCTTCTCGGCGTTCGAGAACCGTTCGATCGGGCAGAGAAAGGCGACCAGGGCCATCGCCGTGAGCTCTCCCACGCCCGGCAGTGAAGTGAGGAGTTGGGCCTCCGGAGAGTTCTCGCACGCCGCGTGGATCGCGCGGTCGAGGGACTTGCAGGTCTCCTCGAGCTCGCGCATCGTGTCCAGTCCTCGGTCGACCTCGTCCAGGTGGAGGTCTCGGAGGACCTCGCGCTTGCGCCGATGGACCAAGATCCGATCCTCGTAGGTGATTCCTCGACGGAGGAGCACGCTGTACGTGTGCGACATGATCTGGGTGGCCTTGCGACGATAGAAGACCCGCTCTCGTACCAGACTACGCAGAGCCCGAGTCTCAGGGGGAGCAGCGAAGGACGTGGGCAGCGCGTTGAGACGCAGGAGGGTAGCGAGCGCCTCGGAGTCGACCTTGTCGGTCTTCAAACTCGCCTCGGCGATCAGTCGCGTTTTGAACGGGTTCGAGAGAGTGACAACGGCTCCGGTGGCGGCTGCCGCATCGTAGAAGTGCTCCCAGACTGAGCAGGCCTCTAGGGCGACCCGCTTCGATCCCGGCAATCGGTCGAGGAAGTCGATCAACTCCGGATCCGACGCACCGAAATGCTCCTGCCGGATCGACCGACCGTTACGATCGACCGCACTTGCATAGACCGACTTTCGGTGGATGTCTAGGCCCACAAACGTCTCCTCAACTACACTCTCCATCGGGCGCCTCAAGGGGGAGGAGATGAGGCGCCCCCGATGGGACTTCCGCCGCGGCATCGGCGGAACCCATCATGTCCACATCGCAACCGACGCACCCGGCGCGCGGTAGCAACGTAGATTATGCACTCGCAGATGGGCAGGCCCTACCCCGGATGACCGACCCGCCGCTACCCCCTCAAGATGTGAAGCCGCCCGCGTGCCCACGCTGTGGTGAACCGATGGCTTCCGGATACCTGGCCTTTGGGGGCCGAGCGAATTGGGTAGATGACCTTGGATCGATTGACACGGCGGTCGGCACCGGAGATACGATCGTCGGAATGCCGCTCGTCCGATTCCCACACCTACCGGGCTGGCGTTGCACGAAGTGCCGGCTCGCCCTGTTGGACTACGGTGCGGGAGTCCTGTATACTCCGTGGACCGAGGGACCTCCGCAGACTCCTTGAGCGGACGGCAAGCGGCGCGTTGTTGCGACCGCTGCGTCTGTCTTCAGGTCGAAGTTTTGTCGAGCGACGGCCCGGATCGTGGCAACTCTCCGCCCCGCTGGATTTTACTCGAGACTAAGGCGGGGGCGGAGGCGGGTAGGCTGGTGCGGCGCTCGGGACGACCATCGCGGGCTCCCTGAGCCTCTTCTGTACTTGGTGCGCCCCGACGAAGACCAGGATCGGTGCGAGCACGCTTACGATTGGGATGATGTACAATATGGCCCCCACTTTGGCGATGGAGCTCGAGTATTTCGACCCAAATCGGTACAGCCCGAGGATCGCGCCGATGAGTCCGATGAACCCGAACAGTCCGCCGATGTAGCCGAGTCCGACCTCCGCGTGCGACAGCTTGGTCGCATCGTTCTGGCACGTGCTGTTGGACGTCGGGCAGTTGATGGCCGAGTTGATCGATGCGGCGTAGATGACGACGAATCCTCCGATGAGCGCGATCCCGAGAATCCCGATGACGCACAACACCATGGGGGTCCGGAAGCGCCCGTCCGCACCTCGAAGGCTCGCGAATCCCGCGGTGTAAAGAATGAAGGAGAGGAAAGCGAGAAACACGCCGACCACCACGAGCACCACACCGAGAAGGATCGTGTGCAGGAGCGAAACATAGCCAGAAGCCGTGATGTTCGTGACCCCGAGACCGACGTCGAGGATGACGACCATTACCCCGACAACCGCGAGGAGCAAGCCCAAGATTCCGAGCAGGGCGCCCCACTTGATTCGAGAGGCTCCGGATAGCTCGTCGGGAGAGCCTCCGGCCCTGACGGCTCCAGGACTCGCACCCATCGGCCAAGTCGCTGAGGACGTCGGTGCTCCCACTGGCGACCGCCAGCGAGCTCCGGTACTTCAACTCTGTGTCCGTCCGAGGTTTTGTCCGACGCAGCGTCGCGCAAGAACGCCCGGCGCTCGCCTACTCTCATTCAGTAGGTAAATCCGGTCCGCTACCCGCCGCCCGCAGCCGGGTGCAACCACCGATGCACCCGGTGACCCCGCGCGACTCAAGCGTAAACGTCGACGTACGTCGCCACCAAACCAGTCGTCCATGCGACGGCGGTAGGCGATACCGTGTTCACGTTCTGCATCACCAGGTACCATGGAGCGACTCCCGTGCCACCGTCCGTATTCGCGTACAATAGCAACGTGAAGTGGACCCCGCCTACGGAGAGGTTCCCGGTCGCGTAGCACTCGCCGTTCTCCGCGCACGGAAAAACCGTGGGCGCACGACTAAAGTTCGAATACTCGCCCGGCGTCATTACGAGAATCACCACACCCGCCGAGGCGGTAAACGAGCCGTTCAGCACGGCCAACGAGGCGTCGCTTGGCTGGAACTGGAAGGACTCGAACTGTCCTGTGGTGACCGAGAAGATCGTCCCGGCGGCAAGGAATGTGGACGGGGAGGGAGGGGGTGGAGTCGTGCACACCTGGTGCCCATTGATCGCCTCGGGACCGGGGGGAGAGCACTGGCTCCACGCAACGTAAGCGTTGGAGGCGACGAGTACGACTCCGAGGACAACGCCGGCCGCGGCCGCTAACGCGCTCGCGCCGGATCGGCGTCGAGTCTCGGTGGACGTCCTACCGTACTTTGGTGGCATCCCTTCTCCTTACATCCTAACGAAAAGGGAGGCTTAGACCTATCAACCAGAGATCCGGGACACCGTGCCCGAGCTCCATGGGAACAGGGTCGGGCTACACGGAGTCCACTGGTCTGCACGTCGACGCCCGGGGCCATCGAGTCGAGTTCTTATCTTGCGGCTCCCCTCTCGCCCGGCCGAGGCGGATCCGTCACCGGCCGGGAGGCGCGTTAGCGTTGACTGAACCGATCTACGACGCCCGCTACGCTCGCCCTGGTTTGTACTGGGGAAGCAATCCCACCAGTCTGGCCCGCAACCTCATTCGCATTGCACGTTCGCTTCCGCGCGCGCCCCGTACGTTGGTGGACCTCGGTTGCGGCGAGGGCCGAGACTCGATTTACTTCGCTCGCCGAGGCTACCAGCCGTTGGGCGTCGACATCTCGAGTGTAGGAGTACGAAAGGCCCAGCAACGGGCTTCCCGTCTCGGGGTGACCGCTCGATTCCAAGTCGGCGACATTCGGACCTACCGGCTGCGCCATCGCGTCGACGTGGTGTTTTGCTCGGGGGCCCTGAACAACATCCCTCGTCGAATTCGGAAGGCCCGATTC
>JASHWZ010000118.1 GCA_030043865.1 Thermoplasmata archaeon
GAGGTCCTGCGCGTTGTCGGCGGCCGTGCGGTATCGCTCGACGCCGAGCGCTTTGCGGACGGTCTCGAGGCGGTCCTGCGGGCGGGCCGCGAGGATGTCGCGCATCCGCTCCTGGGGGACGTACACGGCCCAGCGCCACAGGTCCGAGTGCGCCGTAGGGCTCGGGTTGTCGGGGAACCCGAGGAGTTCGATCACCCGTTGGCGCAGTTCGGTCGCGGAGTACTCGGTCTTCGCGCCGTCGACGGAGAACCAGATCCCCTCGGGCTCGAAGACCGGCCGGCCCTTCCGCTGGACGCGGCGGAACCGCCGGGAGACCTCGTACCGGTGCTCCGCGTCGACGAACGTCACCGCGACCTCGGCGTGGCTGCCCCCGTGCCGCACGAGGTAGGCGGCGTCGACCTCGGACGTACCGAACAGGGCCATCTCGATCGCGTAGAGCAAGCTGGTCTTGCCGGAGCCGACGTCCCCCGAGACCAGCGTCGTGCCCGGAGAGAAGTCGACCGCCGCCGACTCGTAGCTGCGGATGTTCCGCACGCGCAGGTGCCGCAGCTGCATCCGACCGTCCTACGGCGGGCCGCCCGAACGGACCCGGAGGAGCCGGCGGCCGCCCTCGACCCGCGCCGAGGCGTAGTCCTGTCGGGACTCTCCGTCCGCTTTCGGCGTGCCGAGCTCTCGGACGAGTTCGTGGACGAGCCGCTCCGCGTCGGCGGGCGGGAAGCCCGGCGGCGTGCCGTCCTCCTCCGTCAACAGTTCGCGCGTCGTGGCCGCTTCGATCTCGGCCTCGGTCGCCGACGCCGCCCCCGGGGCGTCGGGCGCTTCGAGCTCGGTGACGTCCCAGTGCACGGTGCCGGCGTCGTGCCCTTCGCTCCGGGCGACCTCGGTGAGCGCGAGGGCCGCGACGCTCCCGTCCGCGAGGAGCCCTTTGACCTTGGGGAACACCAGCACCCCCGGTCGGTCGCTCGCCGCGCGAACCGCCGTCGCGACGCGCCGGTGCGCCTCCTCCGCGCTCTCGCCCGACACGTCGATGTCGACGAGCCGGACCGCGCCGCGGGGCGCCGTCTCGACGTACTCGACCGTCGGTCGGCCGCCCTCCACCGTCACGACGACGATCCCCTGGTGCGTCGCCCGCGCCTCCCCTTTCTCGAGGTCCGGTCGGCTCGTCCCGAAGACGGCACCCGGGTTCACGAGGAGCCCGCCGTCGGGCCCTTCCCCCTCGTACGACTGGTGGATGTGACCGCCCGCGTAGTAATCGCAGCCCGCGGGCAGGTCGTCCCGGCGGATCCCCCGGACGTGCTCCCGAAGGTTCGGAGGTAGGTACTCCTCGACCGCGGCGTGGAACTGGAAGATCTTGAACCCGGGCGCCGCGCGGAACGCTTCCGCGTCCACCGCACGGAAGTACTCTCGGTCGAGTCCGTGCGAGCGGCCGGAGATCCCGGCGATGCGGGCTCCGGTCGGTTCGTCGACGAGGAACGGGAGCGTCCATCGCGTCCCCTCCGCGCGGACCGCCTCGGGGGCGACCTTGACGAATACGCCGGTCTCGGCGAGGACGTCGAGCCAGCTCGTGCGGTGGGCCACGTAGTCGTGGGAGCCGTAGATCGCGTAGACGCGACGGCCTTCGTCGACCAGCTGCTTCAAGGCCGCCGCGACCGGAGCGACCTCGCTCGGGTCGGGTACGGGGGTGTGAAAGAGGTCGCCCGAGATCAGGAGGAACTCCGCGTCCCGTTCGGAGACCACTCGGAGCGCCCGGAGCACGCTCTCTCGTAGCGCCGCCCGGACGGCGGGGTCCCGGGACCACGCACCGACGTGGGCGTCCGCGAGATGCGCGAAGACGAACCGGTCGGACGGCATCGCCGGCCTCTACCGAGACGGGGCACCGGACTTCGGACGGTCGCTCGAGGGCGGCGTGACGTCGCCGATCCGCTTCGAGAGCGCGGCCAAGAGCCCCGCACCCGCGCCCATCGCGAGCAGCCCGACCAAGAGGAAGTCGTCGGCGGAGGACGCGGGACCGAGCGGCCTCGGCGGCGGGGGCGGCGGGCCGACCGCCGCCGCGATGGGGGAGGTGGGAGCTCGGTAGGCCGCGGCGCGCGCGGCGTCGTTCGCGCGGGCGATCATGCCTTGCATGAGCGCGAACAGCTCGGTCGCCTCTTCCATCGTGATCTGGCGGTTCCGCAGGCGACCGGCCAGGTAGTTGTACCGCTGGTTCGGGCCGCCGCCGCCCGCCGCGGCGGAGTTGTTCGTCGCCGAGCCTGCTCCGTACACGGAATCCGGTCGAGGCAACGCCGGCGGACTATTGAAGCATCCCCCACGGCGCGCTGGACACGTTATTAGCCGGCGCCCTCCTCGCGGACCCGATGTCCGGAGAAAGCAAGTCGGGTGGCGACGACCAGGACCGGCACCTCCACGTCCGACTGGCCGACGACCGGTCGTCGATCTACGACCTCGTCACTGAGTACCTCCAGGCCGCCGGGAAAGCCCCCGACTGGTACTGGAGGACGGCCGGTCGGCTGGAGGGCACCGACGCCGAGAACCTCGAGGAGCTCTTGTCGAGCGCCTTCGAGGCCGGCGCGTTCATCGCCCACGAGCACCCCGAGGATTTGAAGTTCGACTGGGTGACCGAAGAGGAGTGCGAGAAGGAGCGTCGCCGGGAAGAGCGCGGCGAGGAGCGCGAGGCGACGAAGAAGGAGCGCTCCAGCCTAAGCCACTACGCGTAGTCCGGCCACGCCGACCGGCGACGCCGCCGGGGTCAGTCCGCAACCCCGGCGCGCCACCGGAGGCTTCCCCCGCCGTCCACGACCAGGGTCTCGCCGGTGACGAACCGGGCCATGTCCGAGGCGAGGAAGAGGACCGCTGCCGCGACGTCGTCCGGCTCGCCCCACCGTCCGCGGGGGATGCCGCGCCGGAGCGTCTCGCGGGACGAGGCGGACTCGTGCAGCGGAGCCGTCATCCCGGTCCGGACCCACCCGGGGGCGACCGCGTTCACCCGGACCTTCGGCGCGAGGGCCAGGGCGAGGCTCCGCGTGAGCGAGAGCATCCCCGCCTTCGCGACCGAGTAGGGGAGGAACTCGGGGTTGGCCACGAGCCCGCTGATCGAGGAGACCAGCGTGACCGACCCGCCGGCCACCGGGAAGTGGGGACGCGCGGCGCGCACCAGCGAGTACGCGCCGACGAGGTGGGTCTCGAGCGTCTCCCGCCAGGCCGGCAGCGAGACCGCCTCCCAGCCGGCCGGGCCGGCGATGCCCGCGTTCGCGACGACGATGTCGACCCGCCCGAGCTCCGTTCGCGCCTTCTGGACGAAGTCCTCGGTCTCATCGGGTTGCGCCGCGTCGCTCGCGACTGCGAGCGCCCGGCGCCCGAGCCGCTCGACCGCGTGGACCACGTCCCGGGCGTCCTTCGCTGCCTTCCGGTAGGAGAACGCGACGTGGGCGCCTTCGCGGGCCAGCGCGAGCACGACCGCGCGCCCGATCCCCCGGGAGCCGCCCGTGACGACCGCCACCCGACCCGAGAACGGCGGCATCTCGCTCATCGGAGCGCCACCCCTCCGTCGACGCCCAGCACGAGCCCGGTGACCCAGTCCGCCTCGAGGCTCAACAGGTAGCGGACCGCGGGCGCCACGTCGTCGGGTTCGCCCCATCGGCCGAGCGGGGTCGCGGCGACGATCTCGGCGTGGTACCTCGGGTCTTGATGGCCGCCCCGGTTCATGTCGGTCCGCACGAACCCGGGAGCGACAGCGTTCACCCGGATTCGGGGAGCGAGCTCGAGCGCCAGTGCCCGCGTTGCCTGTTCGACGCCGGCCTTGGCCGCCTGATAGGCGACCCCGCCGACGCCCGCGTGCGCGCCCAGCACGGAGGAGACCGTGACGACCGCCGGCCGGACGCTCTTGCGGAGGTACGGGAGGGCGGCCTGGATCGTGCGGAACGTCCCCTCGAGGTCGGTCCGGAGGAGCGGGAGGAAGTCGTTCGGGCCGACCTCCGGGCTCGCGTCGCCCCGGAAGACGCCCGCGGTCGTCACGACGCCGTCGAGGTGCCCCTTCCAGTCGCCCGCCGCTCGGACGAGGGTCGCCACGGCGGCGGGGTCGGCGACGTCCCCCGCGACGACGCGGGACTGGACACCGAGCGCGGTCAGTTCGGCGCGGACCGCCTCGGCCCGCGCGGCGTTCGCGCGGTGGTGCACCACCACGTCCGAGCCCGCCCGGGCGAGCTCGAGCGCCACCGCGTGGCCGATCCCGCGGGACGAGCCCGTGACGAGGACGACGTGGCCCGACAGGTCGAACACACGATACGAGAGGTCGTCGCGGGCGGAAAACCCTGCTGTCGCCCCTAGATCGGGATGAACGAGTGCGCGACGATCAGCGCGATGAACAGGATCGAGATCGTGTTCACGACCTTGATCAGGGGGTTGATCGCGGGGCCCGCCGTGTCCTTCGTCGCGTCCCCGACGGTGTCGCCGACGACCGCCGCCTTGTGCGCCTCGGAGTGCTTCCCGCCGAAGTGGCCGCTCTCGATGTACTTCTTTCCGTTGTCCCAGGCGGCGCCGCCGGTCGTCATCGTCAGCGCGAGCGGGAAGCC
>JASHWZ010000119.1 GCA_030043865.1 Thermoplasmata archaeon
GGGGGAAGGGGCGATGCCGTTCGACGCGTTCCGCTACGCTCACGCCCGGCGGAACGAGGTCGCGTGGCTGTCGCAGAACACGAACCACCTGGTCCCGCCCGAGGTCGTGCGGGGGGCGCTCGAGGAGGCGATCCGGGAGCGCCGGTACGAGGGATACCCGTACGCGCCGGGCGACCCCGAGCTGCTCGAGCTCGTCGTCCGGGACCTCGGGCTCTCGGGCCTCGTCCCGTTCCTGACCGCCGGCGGGACCGAGTCGCTCTACATGATCACGCGCGCGCTGCTCGGCCCGGGGGACGAGGTCATCGCGTCCGACCCGAGCTATCTCATCATCCACCGGTTCGTCGAGCTCGCGGGCGCGCGGACGAAGAACCTCGACATCTACGCGCCCCCGTACCGGCTCACCGCGGAGCGCGTCCAAGCGGCGATCGGGCCGAAGACGAAGATGATCCTGCTCATCGACCCGTTGAACCCGCTCGGTTCGGGGTACCCGCGCGACGAGGTCCGGGCGATCGCCGAGGTCGCCCACGACCGCCATCTGCTCCTGCTGAACGACGTGACGTACCGGGACTTCGCCGACCAGCCGGCGCTCGCCGCCGAATTCGCGCCCGAGTCGACCGTCACGGTCTGGTCGGTGTCGAAGAACTGCGGCCTCGCCGGCCTCCGGATCGGCGGCTTCCTCGGCCCGGCCGAGCTCGTCCGAACGCTCGCGCGGTACAACACCAACGACCTCGGCGTCAACGTGCTCGCGCAGGTCGCGGCGATCGCGGCGCTCCGCACGAAGGCCCACTGGTTCCCCGAGGTGAAGCGCCAGACGCGGGCGAACGGCGCCACCGTCCGCGCCACGGTCGACGCTGTCCCGGGCGCGACGCTGCCCGTCTACCCGTCCCAGGCGAACATGATGGTGATCGACCTCGCCCCGCTCGGGCTGTCGCCCGAGGCGCTCCAGCAGGAGCTGCTCGAGCGGTACGGCGTGTTCGTGCGCGCCGGCAACTACCTCTCGCCCACCCACGGCCCGCGGTTCGTGCGCGTCTCGTTCTCGAACCCGCCCGCGGACCTCGAGCGGTTCGCCCGCGCGTTCCCCGAGGCGGTCCGCTCGCTCGCCGCGCAGGCCCCGGCCCCGACCGCCTAGCCGGCGGGCCGGACGCGCGCATCGACGACGACGTGGGTGCGTCCGGGGCCGTACGGTTTCACGGCTCGGGCGGTCGGCGACGCGGTCACGACACCGCCCGCGGCGTGGACGGCCCCCACGACCCGGGCGACCGACGCCGAAAGCGCGCCGCGTGCGTCTGCCACCGCGTGCACGTGCAGCCACCCGCCGTCGGGCCGCAGGAGCTCGGTCGCCCGGCCGACCCACGGAACCGCATCGGGCAGGTACCCCAGGAAGACCCGGTCCGCCGCCCGGGGTTCGAGGGGGACGCGGCGATTGTCCCCGAGCCGCGCGTCGACCCGCTCGGCGACCCCGTTCCGCGCGGCGTTCTCGAGAAGGTAGCGGAACGCTTCCGGGTTCTTCTCGACGGCGACCACGCGGTCCGCCCGGCCGACCACCGCGGCGGGGAGGGCGAAGTAGCCGATCCCGGCGAAAAGGTCGACCACCCGCTCGCCCGGCCGGACGAGCCGCCCCGAGCGCTGGCGCTCGGTCCGGTTCCCCGCCGCGAACATGAGACGCCCGGCGTCGAACCGCCACCGGATCCCGTGCTCCACGACCTCGGTCTCGGTCGCGGTCCCGGCGATCCGCTCGACGCGCGGGCGGCGCAGCTCGCCGTCGACCGGTCCGACCCGGAGGAGCACGGTCGCGACCCCGAGCTCTTCCTGCCAGGCGCGGCCGAGGAGGTCGAGGTACGGTCGGTAGCGCTCGGGGAGGCGGAGGAGCAGCACCCGCCCGAGTCGCTGGTAGCCGGCCGGCATCGCGTCCGCGAGCTCGGCGGGCGCGACCGCAGCGAGGCGCGCGCGGACTCGGTCGGCCGGGGATCGCCGCGGGCCCCGGAGTCGACGGCCGTCGGGCATCGGGCGCGGCCCGTCAGGCGGGCGCCGGCCCGGAGCCCGCCTCGAGGATCACCTCGAGGAACTGCTTCAGGTGGGCCGTGAGGATCGGGTTGTCGGTGAAGCCGCACGCCTCGAGCCCGGGGGCGGCGAGGAGCGCGTGGGCGCCGTCCGCGAGCACCTCGGTCGCGAGCAGGTTCTCCCGGGGGACGTACTCCACCCCCTCGGGGACCCGCTGGAGCGGGGACGTGACGAACGTCACGCGCACGCCGCGCTTCACCGCGTGCTGGATCTTCTTCGTCAGCTCGTCGCGGACCTCGGAGACCTGGGGCGTCGTCAGGATGAACGTCTGGGTCGACTGGTCGAGCAGCTCACCGATTTTCGCGACGACCTTGTCATGGCCCGAGAGCAGGTAGACGAGCTGGGGCTCGCCGTGCTCGGCGACGACCCGGTGGAGGTGCGCGAGCTTCTCGAACACCTCCTGGATTGCCTCCTTCAGGTGGTCCGCCACGTCGAGCGGCGGCGCGGGCCGGAACAGGATCGGCTTACCGCCGGTCGGCTGGGCGTAGCCCTTTTCCGCAAGTGACTCGAGCACCTTGTAGGCGCTCGTCCGCGGGATCCCGGCCGCGGTCGCGAGGGTCGCGGCGTCCCCGACGCCGCGCGCGACCAGCGCGATGTACGCCCGCGCCTCGTACTGCGTGAGCCCGACCTTTCCGAGCACCTCGGCCGCACGGCGGAACTCCTCGGACGACTGGTTCCCGAGGGCCACCGCGGCCTCCTCGATCGTCGGCATGCGGGGTCGTTCGGGCGGACGGGGAGCGCCCGTCTTAACGGTGCTCCCGGGGGCCGGCGACAAACCCATTACCGCGCGCGGGCTCGGAACGGTGTCCGCGGCCCCTGACCCGCGGCGCTCGCGTGATCGATCCCGAGCAGCTCGCGAACGACATCGCCGGCAACGTCGCCGTGCTCGCGTTCCCGGCGCTCCTGTGGGCCCTCCTGTACTTCCTCGCCTGGGACCACGGCCCGTTCGCGACCAGCATCGGCTTCGGTCGACGAACGTTCTGGCTCCTCCTGCCGGGCGCGCTCCTCGCCTCCCTGGTCCTGCTCCCGGTCGTCCCCGTCGGCGGCGACTGGGTCGCGATCAGCTTCTCGGGGGCGCTCTTCCCGATCCTCGTCGCGCTGTTCGCGTTCGGCCGGTTCGCGCCCCCGGGCGTTCGGAGCGCCGGCACGTACCTCGTCGCGCTCGCGGTCGAAGCGGCGGTCCTCTTGCTGATCGTCGTCGACGTCCCGGCCGCGACCCCGCAGCTCGTCGGCGTGCTCGCGGTCGCCGTCGGGGCGCCGCTCGCGCTCGCCGGCGTCGCCGCCGGGCGTTCGGACCGGCTCGTCGGGGTCGTCGCGCTCGCGCTCGGGCTCACCTCCGCGGTGCTGGTCGTCACGTTCCTCACGTCGATCGCGGTCCCGGGGACCGGCATCGAGGAGACGTTCCCCGCCTACCTCCTCTCCCCGATCGTGGTCGGCGTGATCGCGGCGGGCGCGGCCGAGTGGGTGTTCCCCGGGGCCGAGGGATTTGCGCTCCCGGTGGCGTACGGCGCGGGCACGTTCGGCGTCCTGGTCGGCGCGGACGTGCTGCGCCAGCCGCCGCTCTACGCGGCCGGGACGCCGGTCGGGCTCTACGCGATCGGCGGCGCCGGCGTGCTCGACCTCGTTTACCTCTCGGGCCTCCTCGCGCTCGGCGCGGCGTACGTGACCCACCGGGCCCTCGGACGAGGGTACGCCCCGATCGGCGCGCCGATCCCCCCGTCGGCCCCGACGCCGATCGCCCGCCTCGGGCGGGCGTTCCGGGCGGGCGTGCAGGGGCGGATCGACGAGTCGCTCGCCGAGTCGGCGGGGGCGAGCCGGGACGCCGCCGTCCAGGCGCACCGGCTGCTCGCGATCCCCGACCCGCCGGCCGACCGGCCCTGGCAGGGCCTCACCGTGCCGGGGTGGGTCGTCAGCGACGAGGCGAACCTGGAGGCGGCCGCGCGCGCCGGGTCGAGCGACGGGCGCGAGGGGTTCCGCGCGTTCCTCACCGCCCGGTGGCTCGTCCTCCTCGGCCGAGAGATCGGCCTCCGCCGGTTCGGCTCGATCGGCGCCCGGGTGGCGGCGTTCTTCCTCGATCTCGTGATCGTGACGGCGCCGGCGGTGGCGCTCTGGGTCTACCTCATCGACGTGACGCCCGGGTCGCTCGCCACCCTCGCGGCGAACGTTCCGATCAACGCCGCGATCTACGGCTACGCCGCCGGCGCGTTCCTCTACTTCGCGCTGTTCGAGCACTACGCCGGGCGGACGCCGGGGAAGGCGGCGCTCGCGATCGCGGTCCGCGACCGACGCATGGACCGGCCGCCGATCGCCGCGGCGCTCCTGCGGAACACCTCGAAGCTCCCGACGCTCACGGTCGCGGGCATCGGGCTCGCGATCGCGCTCCTGTTCCTCCTACGGGCCGGCACGTCGGGGACGCTCAGCGCCGTCGGAGGGATCCCCATCCCGGTCGGGGTGTTCGACTTCCTCGGCGTCCTGGGGTTCGTCCTCGGCGGGATCGGGCTGCTCGGGGCGGTCGGCGTCCTCGGCATCCTCCTCTCCGCCGAACGCCAGCGGTTCGGCGACCTCGTCGCGGGGACGTGGGTGGTCCGGACTACCCGTCCGCGCGCGGCGGCGACGCCCCCGCCGCCGGGGGCGACGGGCCGGTGAGGGTGAGCGGGATCGCGATCGACGAGACGTTCGCGTCGCGCCCGTCGCGGTTCACGAGCCGCTCGGTCCCGATCGCGATCGGGCCGAGCGCGACCTGGCCCTCGAGGAAGCGACGTCGCACGACCTCGACCACGTCGACCGCCTTGCCGATCGCGTTGCCGCGCGCCTTCACGACGACCGGACCCGCGCCCGAGTTGAGCTGGGTGACGACCTGGAAGACGTACGTCATCGTCGGCTTCAGGCCGATGAAGACCGTCGCTC
The DNA here is from genome assembly GCA_030043865.1 of Thermoplasmata archaeon. GTDB lineage: Archaea > Thermoplasmatota > Thermoplasmata > Lutacidiplasmatales > UBA184 > Lutacidiplasma. The sequence continues at coordinate 4,969 of JASHWZ010000119.1, forward strand.
CCGCCGCCTCGGGCGGGCGGTGCGCGTCGGGCGCCATGGACCGGGTTCCACCTCGACTGCGTACAAGGCTTTTTGCGCGCCG